>JAUYMQ010000111.1 GCA_030698575.1 Deltaproteobacteria bacterium | reverse complement strand
AGCAGGCCATCGCAGAGGAACCTTCATGGCGCCTGCTCTGGCTCCGGGAACTGGCCGATCAGATGACCTACGCCGGTTTCGCCGAGAAAGCCGTGCCCCTTTACGAGGAATACCTCGATTCGGGAACCGCATCGCCGGAGGATGCCCTGCGGGCCCGGCTCGGCCTCGCACTGGCGCTCTCCTGGACGGACCAGCTCGAACAGTCGCTGAAGGAATACGAGGCACTGCTCGCCGACGACCCCGGGAACCGCGACGCCCAGCTGGGGCGCGCGCGTGTGCTCTCCTGGCGAGACCGGCAGGGTCCCTCCAGGGAAGCCTACGTAGAAGTGCTCGCGCAGGATCCCCTGAACGCGGAAGCCCGGAGGAGCCTCGGGCGCGTGCAGAGCTGGCGGGGCCGGCAGCGGGATGCGCAACGGCAGCTATCGGAATTCGTGGCCGAAAACCCCGATGACAATGAAGGCGTCTTCCTCCTGGCCCAGAGTCAGGACTGGATGGGAAGACCGGACAAGGCCAAGAAGACACTCGAGCGGCACCTTCAGAATTCACCGGATGACACGCGGTCGAGGGAGTTGCTGAAAGACATCGAGTTCAGGGAGCGACCGGCGACCCGCGTCGACTATCAGGAATCACACCAGTCCGACCAGCTCACCATCCACGGTATCTCGGCCGAGCAGAACGTGTTTCTGAACGACGGCCGCACCGTGGTGGGACCCCGCTACCAGTTCTACCGCTTCAACCAGAAGAAGACAGATGTGGATCATATTAATGTCAACCGCCCGGGCCTGTACGCCCGGCACAGGATCAGCGACTCACTCCAGTGGGCCGGGGCCGCGTTCATCGATCTCATCGACGTCGAAGGGGCGAGGAAAGATCGGGAAATCTTCACTTACGATACCTCTCTCACCTACTGGCCCAACGATCTGCTCCGTTTCGACGTGGGATCGAGCCGGACGACCTTCGACAACCTGACCTCGTTGCGCCGGGGCATCGCCGCCAACTTCGCGAACTTCTCGGTGGACGTCACTCCCGACGAGCTGACCCGCATAACGGGCCGTTACAACTGGGGCGACTTCACGGACGGCAACGTCCGGAACTGGGGGCAGGCGGAGATCGAGCGGCGGATCTGGAACCATCCGGCGTTGTTCGTGGGGTATCAGTACACGGGGTTCGATTTCCGGAGGGAGTTCAACAACGGCTACTACAACCCGGACACCTACAACTCGAACGAACTCATCATGCGAACGACCGGCCTCCTGGGGGAGCGGTTCACCTATCAGTTCGACGGCGGCTACGGCGCCGAGCAGGCGACGCCAGGCGGCCAGCAGTCCATCTGGCGCGCGGGCACCAGCCTCAACTACAGCATCTTCGACCGCCTCACGATCGGAGGGCGCTACAACTATTTCAGCTCCGCTACCGCCTCGAGCGGCGGCTTTGAGCGGGGCACCACGGGAGTGAACGTCCAGTTCGTCTGGTAGCGTCAAAATCTGACAACCGGAGCGAGCGGCGCCTGGTATAAACTGGGCGCCGCGTCTTTTTTAGAGTCGGCATTTTAGAGTCGGCAACAGAACGGAACTGCGTTGTGGAGCGCATGGTGGGCGAGCTGGTTCGGATGGGCGCCCGGGGCGTCCTCCTGGAGGATCAGCGGTGGCCCAAGCGATGCGGTCACATGCGGGGAAAGGAAGTCATCGACGCCGCGGAGCACGCAGCAAAATTCGTGCGGCCGCGCGCGCGCTCGAGCGAACCTACGCCGCCATTCGTCGCGATGGAACGACGGCGAGGCTCGGCGGCGACATGATGCAATTCGACGAGTTCAATGCCCTGGTCGGCGGCGACCGCCGGTACGCCGAGGACGAACGCTACCGTGTCTAGCTCAGGCAGGAGGCCCGGATTTCGGCTCGTTTTCGCCGGCGTCGACAGTCCGGCGGCCGAGCAAGTTCAGCTTGAACCGCCGGATGGTCTCGGGGGGAATGCGCCGGCCCCCCTCGTCCTCGAACTAGAGCGCGTCCTTCGGGCACTGCACGATACAAGCCCCGCACAGGACGCAGCGATCGTCATGGGCCAGATCGATCTTTCGCACGTCCTCCCGTTTTTCGAAACAGGCCTCCGGACAGACCTCCCAGCAGGAATAGACGCCCCGGCAGCGATCCAGGTCGAGGGTGATTCGCCACCGCCTCTCCTCGAAATGGCTGCTCCCCTCGATGGGCGTCGATCCCGTGTAGTCGAATGTCAGAACACCCGTCAGGAGCACGCAGGCGCCCGCCGCGGCCAGGAGCGCCCCGCCGCCTCCGCCCGCGATCAGCACCACCGGCAGGGCGACGGCGAGCGCGGATCCGCCAAAGAGCAGCCTTCGAGGGCCCGGAATGCGGTCGTAGAAGAGGAACACGCTCACCGCGAGGGAAGCGCAGAGGCCGAGGAGAGGCAGCATCCACGACGGTTTCAGGGCGAGCGCCAGGACGCCGAGCACGAGGCCCGAGGGCACCGCCCAGGAGGCCGCCATCTCCAGCCGCTCGCGCACACCGAACCGCGCGCGGCGCATGCGGTCGGTCTTGCGCCGGTCGTCCGCCAGGTATTGCGGGAGGTCCTCAGCATGAACCGGTCCGAAACGCACCCGCCACCGGCAGCGCCGCATTACATCGCGGCCCACCACGTCCGTCGCGGCGAGTTGCGGAAGAATGGCGCGCCGGTGGCGCACCCGTTCCGCCACGCCGGAGGTTTTCAGCGCCGTGATCACCTGATGCGTCGTCAGGTGCCCGCCGGCGGCGGCGCACCAGACGTTGTTGCCGCTAGTCGGCGCCACGACCACTCATGCGTCGACTCCCCGACGCGCGCGCAGCACACGGCGGACTGTGAGATCGTAGTTGCCCGTGACGATGACCGGGCTGAAAGGGCCCGGCGCTCCGGCCGCGCGTAGCCCCGGCTCCGTCGGCCAGGGAAGCAGCCTGAAGCCGGCCTGCAGGACATCGCGAACGAAATCCTCCATCCCCGTGCGCCATGCACCCATCAGCGCTTCCTCGCAACGATCAGGGCCAGCATTCCGCCCTGCCAGCGCCGCTCATCCAGTAGTTCAGCGCCTGCCGCGCTCATCTCAGCGCCCAGTTCCCTGATCGCGTGGGAGGTCGCCCCCACGAATAGCCATGCCAGGGCGGCCTGGGGCCCGCGCAGGATCGAGAAAAGAACACGGCGCCAGCGGCCTCTGGGGACGACTTCGTCCGCGATCGCGAGAACGCCGCCCTGCCGCAGGCGTTTCAACGACTCCCGGAGAACGAAGGCGCGCTCCTGCGGCGACATCTCCGAAAGCGAAAGGCTCGCGACCACCGCATCGAAATCCGCCTCGGACAGGGCGTCGATCTCCGAGGCGGTTCGCTCGAGAAGCACGAGCCGATCAGTTCCGATGCCGCTCAACCTGGAGCGTGCCTGCTCGAGCATCGCGGGATTCTGATCCACCGCCGTGACCAGCGCACCGCGGTCCAGGAGGCGCGCGGTGACGGCCCGGTGCCGCAGCCGATCCCGAGCACCCGCATGCCGGATTCGGGCGCGGCTGCGC
>JAUYMQ010000343.1 GCA_030698575.1 Deltaproteobacteria bacterium | reverse complement strand
GCGAACCCAGTGAAAGCGGGCTCGGCGCGAGGAGACCGGCGCTTATCAGGAAGAAGGCGACATAGGCTAGCGCCTCGGTGACGCGCACGGCCGGGATGCTCAGGCGCAGATCCCAGAGCGGCGCGCCGGCATGCCGCTCCGGAAAGTACGTCATGACGAGAACGGTGAACGCCGCCAGGGCGATGAGTGAGTAAACGCCGCTGAAACCCAGGGCGCCGAGCTTGCCGGTCAGCGCTGAACGGATGCTTCCGTGGGAGAGGAGGATGTGGCTTCCGCCGAAGGTAATCCAGCCGAGGGCGACCAGACGCGCCGCGTTCATCAAGGCCTCCGGGGGACGCGTGCGGCCCGGCCCGCACGCACGGCCAGGAGCGCGCGGCAGCACAGCCGCCTCGCGCGGGTCGGGTCGGCGCGGGACCTTTACCTGCCGCTGCGGCTCCCCCGGCCCATCAGAAGCCAGTCGACCGAAACGTTCTCGGCCCGCGCGAGCGCAATGAGGAAGTCGACGTGCGGCAGCGTGCCGTGCTCGTACCGGTTGATATTCTGCTGAAAGACGTCGAGATCCCTGGCGAACTGCGCCTGGCTCCGGTTTCCTCGCACAATCCGGAGCCGTTTTACGAAGCCCTTCCGCAAATCGTTCTTTGTCTTTCTGGTTCGCGCTCTTTTCATGGGACGACTCTCCAAATCCCGTGGCGCTCCCCCCTCGAAAGAAAAAAACTAGAACAATACATTGTGTAACCGCAAGCGGAAATAAAAAAACCTCGAACCCGTTGCGGGCGCGGCGCCGAAGATCGTCTGCTCCGGGCGAGAAAAACCGGCGGGACGCCGCCCGAACCGGCGCATCGCCCTCCGACACGTTTGGGGGAGGGTGGGTCGCCGGCACGCGTGATGCGACCGGCCCCGAAATGAGAGCGGGCCAGCCCGAAGGACTGACCCGCTCTTGTACTGACGTTCGCAACCCTCCCGGCCCGAGGGAGTTGCGTGCGCCAGATCATGGTGCAGGAATGGATAATGGTTCACTCTGTACGCAAATTTCATGCCGTGTGGGCGACTAACCACGCCTTGCCATAAGTACCCGGCGCCCTTCCGTAAATCCGATCGGGGGGTTTCAGCCGAGCACGAAAGAGCGTGAAATCGTGGAACGATTTTTCCCTTTTTGGGAAAAGGCTTTCCACTCATCGCACGCGGAGGAAGCGCCTCGCCCGCCCGGTACCCCGGTCCCTGTGGCGATGGGCACGGTCGCGG
Organism: Deltaproteobacteria bacterium; assembly: GCA_030698575.1. Classification (GTDB taxonomy): domain Bacteria; phylum JAUYMQ01; class JAUYMQ01; order JAUYMQ01; family JAUYMQ01; genus JAUYMQ01. The sequence goes on along the minus strand of JAUYMQ010000343.1, from coordinate 2,495 downwards.
TGCTGGTGAATCACGGCATCGTGAAGCGGCGCCGTTCGGTGAGCGCACGGGTGGCGCGCAGCCGCAACGCCCTGGAAACAGGGACGGGCGACGTGCGGTGAGTGAATGCGGACGCTCGCGTGAGCGGAGGCCTCGCCGGCCCAGGAACGCTGCCCCGACGAGAGAAATCTTTACCCATTCTGTGGAAAAGTTTTCACTCATAGCGCGACTCTGACGCAACGTGACACAGATTTGTTTCTACAAGCACTTGAAATTGCACCGGAAACGGACCCACCTGTTGCTCTCGGGAACACGCACGAAACTTGCAAGCATAACGGGTATAGCTCGCAGTCTCCGCCGGACGGGAGCAAAAGGTGCCCCTCGGTGGGGATGAGAATTCACATCGATAGGGAGGGTGCCATGAAGAACGAAGCGAAGAACAAGATCCTGCTGCTGGCGGGTGTGTTCCTGGGTGTTCTGGCGCTCGTCGCGCCAGCCGCGGCTCTGGCCGGCGACGTCATCGTCGTGGAAACCACGATCCAGGCGGCGGTGGACAGCGCCAGCCCCGGAGACACGATTGTCGTGCCACCGGGCGTCTACAAGGAAAGCGTGCTCGTCACCACGAGCGGGCTGACCATCCAGGGGAGTCACGGCGCGATCATCGACGCCGAGGGATTCGAGAACGGTATCACGGTGGCCGGCGGGGCGATCACGCCCGGACCCGGTGGATTCCCAATTTGCCCGACGCCAGGCATCGACGGTTTCACGGTGCAGGGGCTCACGGTCAAGAACGCCGATGAGAACGGCGTCTTTGTCATCGGCGTGAACAACTACCATATCACCGGCGGCAAATATATCGACAACGAGGAGTACGGGATCTTCCCGATCTGCTCGACCAACGGGCTTATCGACTTCAACCAGGTCGAGGGGACCGAGGACGCGGGAATCTACGTCGGTGATGACGACACCGTTCTCGTGACGAAGAACCACGTGACCCGTTGCACCATCGGCATCGAAGTGGAGAACACGCTCAATGCGGATGTAATCAATAACAAGGCCATCGGGAACACCACCGGGATTCTCGTCGTGGTGCTGCCGGGGCTGCCGATCCCGAAGACGGAGAACGTCAAGATCGTGAATAACGTGGTGAACAAGAACAACTTCCCGAACCCGGTGCCGCCGCCCGGGCCGGGTGGAGGAGAAGCTGAGGGAGCGTTGCCGACCGGCACCGGAATTCTTAACGTTGGTGGCGACAACGTCCTCATCAAGGACAACGTCGTCAATGGGAACGACTCGCTGGGCGTGGCGATCATCGCGAACCCCTTCGCGGTCTTCGATCCGCGCATCGAGCCCTTCCCGGATAACAACCGGGTCGAGAGCAACGTGATCCTCCAGAACGGGAGTAGCCCGGATCCGCTGCGCGCCACGACGCCGGGGGCGGACATCGTGTACGACGCCAGCGGCACGGGGAACTGCTTCACCGGCAACATCTTCATGGTGGACTTCCCCGCCGGTATCACCGGGTTCTTCCCCTGTCCCTAGAGGCGGATCCGGAAGCTCGCGATCAAGCGGCGCCCCTCGTGGTGCGCCGCTTCGTTCGAGAGCCGCTTCCGCGCCCCTTGCGTTTCGCGATGGCCGGGGCAACCCTCCCTGAATGGGCGCGAGGGCAAGCGGGGAGCGCGGGCGGTCCGGCGAAAAGGGGCTCTTCGAACCAGGAAGTCCCATCCGCCGGGTTCACCGCGAGGGGGTGCTCCTGCTCGGCGGAGGGCGCGCGCTGCTTCTGCAACTCGCGCACCCGCTGGTGGCCGAGGGCGTCGAGGCCCACAGCAATTTTCGCGCCGATCCTCTCGGGCGTCTCCGCCGGACGCTCGACACGATGCTGGCCATCGTCTTCGGCGATCGTGAAACGGCGCTGGCCTGGGCCGGCCGCGTTCGCGAGACCCATACCCGCGTGCGAGGCACGCTCCGGGAGGCGGCCGGCCCCTTCCCGGCGAGCACGCCCTACGAGGCGAACGATCCGGCGCTTCTCCTCTGGGTGCACGCCACGCTCATCGACACCTCGCTGCGCGTCTACCGGGACTTCTTCGGACCGCTTGATTCCCCGGCGCTCCTTCGCTACTACGAGGAGACGAAGCGCATGGCCGGAGTGCTCGGCGCCCCGGCCGCCTCCGTGCTCTCCCTCGTGACGGCGGCCTTGCTACCGGACCGTTTGCGGGAGAAATACGACCTTCCCTGGGGGCCCGGGCGGGCCGCCGCCTGGCGAGCGATGCGAGGCGCCGGACGGCTGGCCGTTCCGCGACTCCCCCATTTGCTGCGCGACATGTCCCAGGCCCGTCGGCCGCCCGGTTTTCCTCCTCCCGCGGGAGCAACACACCCTTGATCCGCCGATTCCTCGACGCCGGCCGTGAGATGCTCGACCCGGCCTTTCTCGACCTCACCCACCGGGTTCAGGCGGGTGGGATCGAGCAGGGGCTTCTCGGGCTGGCCTTCCATCCCGATTACGCCAACAACGGTCG
>JAUYMQ010000092.1 GCA_030698575.1 Deltaproteobacteria bacterium | reverse complement strand
GGCAGGGCCGAGGCGCGTGGGAGAGCCAACAGCGACAATCTCCCACTCGTCTTCGATATTCCCCCGCTCCGCGAGTTCGGTGACCTCCGTGGTGAAATCGATTGGCTGGAAACCCGATTCGATTAGTTCGAGACTCTCATCCGAATCCGCGTCTTCCCGGACGGGCTCCATGGGGATATCCAGATCGGGCATCTCCTCGGTGAACTCCTCGATGAGCGCCTCCGGGAGTTCCTCTCCCTCCAGCGCGACCCCGTCGTCGTCCACCGCTTCACCCTCGGGTAGCTCCGTGAGGAGCTCGGATTCGTCAGAAATCTCTTCGCTGAGATCCAACGTTTCCGCTTCCATGACAGGCGCTTCCTCGACGAGATCCAGGGGCGGCGGCTCCGCCACGCGGGCGCGGATCTTGGGGGCCTCGGTCTGTGGAACTGCGGCGGGTTGCGCCGCTTTCGAAGCCGGCGCGGCGCGGAGCTGGCGCAGGATGAGTTTCGCGATGGTCGTAAGCGCCTCCAGCACCCCCGTGCCGTCGCTCGCCACGGTCGGGAAGCCTTGCGCGCCGAGCGAGTTCAAACGCCGATCCATCTCCTCTTTTCCGAGTGCGCCGTGCTCGTCCTCACGATTCCACTGGAAGACCAGCGGCACGTCGGCCAGCGAGCGGCCATAAGCTGCGAGATTCTCCTCGAGGTCTTTCAGGCTCTCGAGATTGGCGTCGAGCCGGTCGGCGCGGGCGTCGGCCACAAACACGATTCCGTCGACGTCGCGGAGAAGCGTCTTCCGTGCCGCGCGCAGAATCGGATCGCCGGGCGCGCTGGCGATCTGGAACTTGGTGCGCATCCCCTTGATCTCGCCCAGCTCGACCGGGAGGCTTTCGTAGTAAACGGTCGGATCCATCTGGGTCGGCGTCCGCGTGAGCCGGCCGCGCAGGTCGGCGCGCAGCTTCCGGTGGATGAACTCGACGCTTGCCGTCTTCCCCGAGCCCGACGGGCCGCAGTAGACGATGTTCGCCGAGACCTCGCGGGTGTGCTTGTTGACGTTTGCCATGGTCTAGCGACCCCCCTGCTTCTGGTTGAGCAACCGCCTCGCCTGGGCGTTGATCTGGGGCGGGACGTCACGGCTCTTGGCGAGACTTCTGAGATCACGTTCCTGCAGGTAGCCTACGAACTTCATCGCATAGATCAGCGGTGTCTTCGGATTTGAAACCAGGCCCATCTGGACCTGGTAGCACTTGGTCCAGTCGCGATTCTTGGCGATGATCCGGAGCACTTCCTCGGACATTTCCTTCGATTTGGTAAAGCCGACGATCTCGTTCTCGGTCACCTTGGGATTGCGGACCGCGGCCGAGCAGACAATCTTGTTTCGGTCACGCACCAGGATTCCCCGGGCTTCCTTGTTCCCCAGGAGGGCAAGCTTTATTTTCTGGAAGACCGTCAGCGACCTCACCATGGTCATGAGGTTGTGCTCATCGAAGCGCCGCTGGTCCGGGCCCGTCCCGACATCTTCGGTCAACTCCGCCGGAAGATCACTCGTGTCGACCGTCGCTGCCCTATCGATCAGCTCGGCGCCCTTTTCCTCGACCTTGTCCTCGCCTTCTTCCGCCTCCGCCACGAGCCGGCGCTCCACGCCAAAAAGGAAGAGGAGCTTGTCGACCATGGTGCGGGAGCCGAGGGGATTGGTCCCGAGGGCCTCCAGAATCGCCGGCGAGCGCAGCACGCGATCGCTGTTGCGGGCCACCGCGTCGAGAACGGATTTGTTCGGAAGCGTGGCCAGGAAGGCGAGTGTCTCGTCGGCTACATCCGGCCGGTTGGCAATCTGAAGAAGCAGGACGTCATCCTCGGAATGCTCGCGGGCGAGAAGATCGATAACAGGGGTCGCGAGGCCGCAATCGAGCGCCTTGAGGGCCTTCTCCTGGGGGATGCCGCGGACACGCTCACGGGCGCTGGCCCGGATCTCGTCGTCCGGCTCCTGGCTTAGCAGGTACAGCACGGTAATCCACTCCGACAGCTCGAGCGCGAGTTCTCCGCGCGCGGCCTCGAGCTTCACCTCGCGGGGCGTGCCGGCGCGGATGTAACGCGCCGCTTCGCGCGAGAGCGTGATCTTGACGGGTGAGCTGGACATGGGTTTGCGGTTAATCCTCCTGCTTCTTCGCCGCCGCCTCCGCGACGATCTTTTCACGAATCGGCGCGGGGGCCTCGTCGTAGTGATCAAAGTCCATCGAGAAGCTTCCCTTGCCGCTCGTGATGGAGGTCAGCGACTGCGCGTAGCTCAGCACCTCGGCCATGGGCGCCTGCGCCTTGATCACCTGATGTCCCGCTCGGGTATCCACCCCAAGGACGCGGCCGCGCCGCTGGTTCAGATCCCCTATCACGTCACCTACGTTCTCCTCCGGAACCTCTATCTCCATCGACATGATCGGCTCCAGGATCGTGGGCTGCGCCTGCTGCATGGCCGCCTTGAAACCGAAGCTGGCGGCCAGCTTGAAGGCGATCTCGGAGGAGTCGACGGGGTGGTGCTTGCCGTCGAAAACCGCCGCCTTGAAGTCGACGACGGGGAAACCGGCCAGCACGCCATGCTCCTTCGCCTCGAGCAATCCCTTCTCGACCGCGGGGATGAAGTTCCTCGGAATGACGCCTCCCACGATCCGATCCTCGAACTCGAACCCCTTTCCGCGGGGCAGCGGGCTCACCTCCAGCCAGGCCACTGCGAACTGCCCGTGCCCGCCGGTCTGCTTCTTGAGCTTTCCCTCGGCCGACGCCTTCCCCCTGACGGTCTCCCTGTAGGGGACCGTGGGGACGCTCAGGGTCACTTCGACGCCGAACTTCCGCTTGAGCTTTTCGATGGTGACGTCGATGTGCTGCTGCCCCATTCCCGAGAGCAGGTGCTCCTTGGTCTGGGAGTCCCGGTCCAGGTGGAGACTGGGGTCCTCCTCGATCAATCGGTGCAGGCAGCTGTTTACTTTATCCTCGTCCTGCTTGGTCTTTGCCGTCAGGGAGTAGCCCAGAACTCCGCGGGGCGGGGGCGGGAAGGGATACTGTAGGGCCGCCTTTTCCTCACAGAGCGTGTCTCCCGTGTGGGTGTTCTTGAGCTTGGCCACCGCCACGATGTCGCCGGGGCCCGGGTCTTCGGCGGGCTGCTGCTTCTTCCCCATGAGGAAGAGAGGGTGGGCCAGCTTCTCCTTGTTGCCGCGCGCCGCGTTCAGCGCATGGGTGTCGGCCGTGAGCTTTCCCGAGACAATGCGCATGACCGACAGGGTGCCGGCGAACTGATCCACCACCGTCTTGAAGACGATCGCGGAGAACGG
>JAUYMQ010000081.1 GCA_030698575.1 Deltaproteobacteria bacterium | reverse complement strand
CCAGAAGATCGGGTAGTTCAAAACCTTCTCCGCCTGCTTCAGCGTGATCTCGTTGCTCTTCGCCTCCCTGTTGAACACCAGTTTCACCTTGTCGTTCCCGTAGCCGAATCGCCGGAACATGTTCAGGCATCGGCGCGAGTTCCGGATGGCCGGAAGATCAACCGTGGATACGAGCACGATCAGGTCGCTGGACTCGAAGGCCTCGATCGTCGATTCGTCGAAGGTCTTGCATGTGTCGATGATGACGAAATCAAACATGCTGCGGAGCAGGCGCAGGACCCGGCGGATTTGCTCGGGCTTGATCGCCTGGGTGTCCATCACGTCCTCGGGATGAGCCAGCACGGCCACTCCGCTGGAATGGCGGGCCAGGCTATCCTCGAGGAACCTCGTGTCGAGCCGCTGGATGTTCTTCGTAACATCCACGAGCGTGAACTTCGGCCGGAGATCGAGGAATACCGATACGTCCCCCATCTGCAGATCGAGATCGACCACGCACGCCGTGCGCCCGCCGGTCTGCACGATGTTGGCCGCCACGTTCGTCGCGATGGTGGTCGCCCCGCTGCCGCCCTTGCTGTCGAACAGGCTGATCACCTTTCCTAGATGCGGCTGGATCTCCTGCCTGGACTCAGCGACACGCCCCACCTTCTCGATGGCCCGCTCCAGATCGTCCTGCGAGAGGGGGAGCATGAGGAAGTCGCTCGCCCCCGACCGAAGAGCCTTGATGATCAGGTCGCCGGCGTCTTTTTCGGAGATCGCGATGAACGCGGTTCGGGGATGGGACTGGCCCAGTTTCTGAATGAACGAGAAGCAGCGGGTAGGGTCGTCTCCGAGATCGAGAAGAACGAGCGAAGGGCTCAGTTGATCGATCAGGCGCGTGCCGGTGTCGAGCGTGAGCGCTTCACCCTCGACCGAGAGATTGGAGAATGGCTCGAGTGCCGCCTTGATGGCGTCGCGGACGTTCTGCCGCTCTCCGATAATCAATGTCTTCAAAAGAAAGGTCATAGGTGGCCCTGGTAGTACGAACGGCGGATGCGACCCCCTTTGCGTGGCAATACGCCCCCGACCTCTCGCTCCGGTTCCGGTTCTCTCTCCCTGAGATCGGCTGGCCCGAACTACTTACCGCGCTCTTCGAGCCGGCCGTTCGCATGGTCCCCGCGGCCGCCGCGGCGGTTAGTTGTAGTGGCCCCAGGCGCCAACCAGGCCGCCCGCCTTCCGGTCGCGACGCAGGGCCAGGGGTGATTCCTCCTCGCCCGGTCCGCGGCCTTCGAGACGTCCCCACAGATAGAAGTCGTAGTCCGTCGGCTCGACGTAGTCGGCTGTCGGGAGAACGGGCACTTCCTCCGGGTCGAGCGGGCGAATGAGCCGCGGCGTGACCAGGATGAGGAGCTCGGTCTCGCGCTTCTCGAAGGCCGAGCTGCGGAATAGCGGTCCGAGGATCGGAATGTCCCCTAAACCGGGGATCTCGCTGACCGTTTCGCGGATGCGGCTATCGAGCAGCCCCGCGATGGCGTAGCTCTGGCCCGAACGCAGATCCACCGTGGTGGTGGCGCGCCGGACGGTCAGTCCGGGAATCCGGAAGCCCGAAAGCACGACGCCGTTGGCGAAGTCGAGATCGCTCACCTCGGGCCGCACGGTCAGGCTTATCTCTTCGTTGCCCAGCACGGTCGGGACGAAGTTCAGCCGCACACCGAACTCCTTGAACTGGACGGTGATGGCGCCACCCGACGAGGAGGTTCCACCGCTGGAGATGTTCTGGACGATCGGGATCGGGAACTCGCCGCCGGCGAGGAACGAGGCTTCTTGCCCGCTCCGCGCGATGAGGTTGGGCTCGGCAAGTACGCGGGCCAGGCCGTTCTCGTGCAGGAGATCGATGATCGCCGCGAAGCTGAGCGTGTCGCCCGAGTGCAGGATCCGGGCTTCCGGCGTGCCCGCAGCCGTGCTGATGGCCGAGATCGGCCCGCGCCCGCCGACCGGCAAGGTGAAGCCTCCGGGCGTCACGACCCCACCCACGAAGGTCGAGACGGCCGTATTCGCGTTCTTGTCGATGATGTCGAAGTTGACGCCCATCTCTTTCAGGATTCGGGTGCTGACCTCGGCAATCTGGACCTGGAGGAGAACCTGCTGCGACTCGGCGATGGTCATCAGGTTGATGATGTCGGGCACCAGGTCGGCGTCGGGAACCTTCTGGCCCGGCTCTCTGCCGCGATCGCCGGGAACTCGATTTCGCCCGCCGCCGGTGCGCGTCGAGGACTGCGAGGACGTCGTCTCGGGCGTTTCGCTGGGATCGAAGGATTCCGGTTCCTCGGTCAACCTCTCCGGCTTGGCCACGTCCTCCGCCACCCGGTGAACGCTGGCTTCTTTCAGGCCGGCGAAGGGGCGCGCGACGTCGATGGCCGTCTCCATGGCGACGCGCGTGGACACCTCGCCCTCCATGATGATGGTCCCCAGGTTTGCTCGCACCCGGATATCACGCTCATTCGGCATCAGCCGCTGGAGCTGGCCCCGGAGCGGTGCCACGTCGATCGCCACCATGACGGAGAAGTTATCCGTTCCGCCCTCGACGTAGTCGACAAGGACGTTGGTCACCCCGTACTCGAGCCCCAGAAGGCGTATCTTCTGGGGGGAGATGACCTGCGTGGTGAGCACCTGTGGGTCGCCGACGGTCACCCTCTCCACCTCGGCCTGCAAGTACAGTGTGAAATACTGGCCCTTCGTCAGGCTCAGCGTCTGCTCGGCTCCGGCCACACCGGCCGTGCCGGCGATGGCTGCCAGCGCAATGGCGGCTGCGCTGAAAACGATCGCCGCACGGAGACCACGCGGTCCCAGTCTTGATTTCATGCGCCTTCCTCCCCCCTAGAGACACGTCATGCCGACGCGCCCCCCCTGGAAGCGTCCCCGAAGAGTTGCTCTCCGGTTGTTCCCGGCCCCGTAGTCTTCGGGCCGTCTCAGAAGCTCTGTTGCGTCACCTCGGTGCCGAGGACCACCTCGACCCCGCGTCCACCGGTCTTGGTCTGCTGCCGCCCGACGAGCAGGAAATTCGTGTCGACCCCGGGCGTGGCGACCTCCTCCTGATCCATCCGGTTCCGGAGGGCCAGGCGAAGCTCCCCCTCGTTCTGGGCGTGCGAGATCATCTCGGCGGCCTCGGGCGTCACCTCGAGCGTCACCGCGTTGACCGTGACGGGCTTGTTCTCGCGGTCCCGTTCGAGATAGGGACCCGCCGCAAGCACCCGGATGTTCTGCAGGATCATCCGCGTCTCGGGCTCTGCATCGCCCTCGCGGCGGCGGATGGTCGTCAGGACGTCGACGAAGGTGCCGGGAACGATGAACCCGGCGACGCCGACGACCTCGTTCACCTTGACGGTGATGGCGCGGAAGCCTTCCGTGATCATACCCGGAAGCCCGCCGCCCACACCTTCCGCCGTCAGCCGTCCCTCGAGAATAACCTCGCCCCGCGCGATAGGCGCGGCGGCGCCGCGCCCCACGGCCGCCTGGGGATCAGTAAGCGCGCCCTCGGGAACAATGGAACGCGGGACGGCCTCGACGCGAACGTCGCCGGCCGTCAAGCTGGCAGCCATGGGAATGTCTTGCTTGGCAACGACCACGGAAACGGCGTCGCTCTCGACCAGCGCGCCCCGTCCACCGGCGGTCGCCTGCTCGATGTAGCGCTTGGCGACGACGGCTGCCAGGAAACCCAGCACAAGAGCGATGACTACGAAGATTATCGTGATGTTCCGGCTCAAGGCCCTTCCTCCACCGCCTTGCTCCCGATCCAGCACGCTCAGAGTTGCCGGCTGGCCGGGAACGGAGGCTCAGTGTGACCCGTCGCGATGCTTATCGGCCGTGAAGCCTCGAAGCTTCACTATTGAGCCGTCGCCGGCCGGCCGGGCGCGCCCCGGAAGGGCGCCCCTTGGGCCGCGGAAAGCGCCTTGCCTTCTCTACACCCCGAAGAGGGGGTAGTACATGGCGATTCCCGTTCCGGCCGCGATCGCAAAGCCATAGGGGACACGTTTTCCCCGCAGTCCCCTGATGCCGCCGCTCAATCCTGTTCCCCGCGATTCCACCATCACCCAGAGCAGCACCCAGACCCCTCCGACGGCGGTGGCGAAGAGGAAGGCGCTGAGTCCGACCTTGAAACCCAGAAGGGCCCCAACCGCTCCGAGCAGCTTGGCATCACCTGCGCCAAGCCAGCTCTGGGAGAACAGCAGAAAACCTACCCCCAGAAGCGGAAGAAGCCCTCCGATTGAGAAAAGGATTCCCCGCGCATCCGGACCCAGACCTGCATGGTAGGAAAGCCCCACCAGCATACCCAGGAAAGTCACAACATTGGGAATGCGGTGGCGGTAGGCATCCCATAGGGCGCCCACCGCCACCGTCGATCCCGTTAGTCCGAGCAGTGCGCAGTGAAACCCGGAACTACCCATTGCCTGATCCAGTTCTGAGGAGGCAGTGGGCCACGCGCGGAAACGTGATTAGTTTCCGGCGTTGCTGATGGCGTCCTCGATCTCCTCGAACGTATCGGAGATCGAGCCACCGAGGAGTTCCAGACTCGTGATGATCGCCACCGCGATGAGCGCCGCAATCAGTGCGTACTCGATCGCCGTGACACCGTCGTCCTCTCGGATAAAGCGCTTTACCAGTTCCATGATGCTCCTTTCTGCTTCTCTGCGGCGTACCCGGGGGGGGATGGCCGCGCTTGGGACCTTCGACGCCTGGATCGGACTGATTCCCGCCCGGGCATCTCGGGCCTTCACCCACGTGGATCAACCGAGCGTGCCTCAGTTGCCCGCCGACGCGAACCCTTGCTGGGCGGCCTCAAAGAAGCCGCCGAGGCTGACCCCGATATTGGTTAAAGCCACGATGATAGCGATCGCAATAAGCAGGCCGATGAGACCGTACTCCATGCTGGTGACCCCGTCTTCGCGCTTCCAGCGCGGGACGCGCCTATCGCCGT
>JAUYMQ010000080.1 GCA_030698575.1 Deltaproteobacteria bacterium | reverse complement strand
TCCGAGCAGTGCGCAGTGAAACCCGGAACTACCCATTGCCTGATCCAGTTCTGAGGAGGCAGTGGGCCACGCGCGGAAACGTGATTAGTTTCCGGCGTTGCTGATGGCGTCCTCGATCTCCTCGAACGTATCGGAGATCGTGCCACCGAGGAGTTCCCGACTCGTGATGATCGCCACCGCGATGAGAGCCGCACTCAGCGCGTACTCGATCGCCGTGACACCGTCGTCCTCTCGGATAAAGCGCTTTACCAGTTCCATGATGCTCCTTTCTGCTTCTCTGCGGCGTACCCGGGGGGGATGGCCGCGCTTGGGACCCTCGACACCTGGACCGGCCACACGGCCGCCCGGGGATTTCGGGCCTTCACCCACGTGAATCAACCGAGCATGACTCAGTTGCCCGCTGACGCGAAACCTTGCTGCACGGCATTGAAGAAGCCGTCGAGGCTGACCCCGATATTGGTTAAAGCCACGATGATAACGATCGCAATGAGCAGGCCTATGAGACCGTACTCCATACTGGTGACCCCGTCTTCGCGCTTCCAGCGCGAGACGCGCCTATCGCCGTTCATAGTGACCCTCCTCACAGGATACGTTTCGCCTGCGGTACTGTGGGATCACTGCAAGCTCGGTGCCAATTGCCGGGTGCCGGGTCCGCAAGAGATGAAAACCCCACATTGCGGGGCTTTCCAGTCCCAAAGCAGACTTTTCTCGCTATTCCTTCCCATTCCGGCCAGCTTCGAGAGAAGTCCCTTACACTTTTTAGGGCGTCGGCCCTCACTCCGTCTCGAATCTGGGTTTCCAAGAAAAATAAGCCCTATTTCAGTCACTTAGAGCTACCGGTGCTCGGATCGCCGCGTTCCGAGCAGTGTTACCCGAGGCGTGACTATCGTCAGCCCTCCGGGAACATGCAAGTCCCCGATCGGACAGGGCCAAAGCCGAACGGCAGGCACCCCCGGTGCAGCCTGGGCGCCCCCTCGAAACCCCCTAGGCCCTTTCCGAATTCGCTGCGGAGACCGGCGGGCTTGAAGGCGGACGGGGCCGGGTCCGCCGCAAACCTCTCAGAATACGTATTCCGGTTCCAGGATCGGCTCGTAGTCGTTGATATCGAACGGGAAGGTGATGATGTCGAACGCGCCCGCACCGGCCCTGATCACTGTGCGGCCCGCGCCGATGAGCACGCCCGCGCTAAGCCGGCCCAGGGTCTCGATCCACTGATCGGAGCGGCTGCTTTCGATGTAGGCCTTCTTCGGGATCTCGAGGACGCTGGTGCCCACGTTGATGATGCCGCGGGAGAGCTTCGTGGCCACCTTGACGGACAGATCCTTGTCCTCCGGGATAACATAGGTGTCCATCGCATAGGCACGTTCGCCCGTAGCGATCAGCAGCGTTGCGGCCATTCCGACGACGAGCAGGGCGCGAGTCAGCCAGGAAGATGACATGGAAACCTCCGAACTCAGCCCTCGGGGGAGCGCCCCTGTGGCACTTCCCAAAAGGGGCGTTTGCGAAGCGCCCACGGCGCTCCTAAACCCTCACTGAACCTCTCCGGCCCTATCGGGTGGGCGCTCTACCCTTCCTTAATCGGGGGAGTGCCCGCGCTTCCGCATGGCGAAGGCCTCGGGCCGGCGCCTCAACCCCCATCTATCCCGGCCGGGGAGTATAGGCGGAGACACAAAACCTTGTAAACAATATATTTCGGTTTGTTTTAATCCTTTTCCGGACCCTGAAGGGCCGTCAATCTCCGGTGTCTCCCTAGCATACTCCGCCCGGAACTTCTAACCCCGCGTTTCCAGGGGGGCCAACGCGGGGAGGCCCAGAAGCACCCGGGTCCCTTCGACAATGACCCAGATATCGCAGGCCAGAATAAGCGTTCCCATGAGCCCGAGCAGCCAGTTGTCCGTAGCGAAATAGCTACGTACTTCTCCCACCATGGCGGATACCGTGGCGGCCGTGACCAGAAGCATCGGGACGAGGGTATAGAGGTAGGGGCGCCCCGACCTGCGTAGCCAGATGGTGACCACGAGAAGGGTCACCCCCGCGAGAAGCTGATTCGTCGTCCCGAACAGCGGCCAGAGAATGAGCCCCCCCTTCCCCCCCGCCTGCGTCACCGCCAGCGCCATCGCCAGGCCCACGCCGATCAGAGGCCCGCGATGTAACGGTTATCGAGCGGGCGCACCGCGTAGGCGCTCCCCAGCTCGGAGATGACGAGGCGCAGGATGCGTGCGCCGGTGTCCAGCGAGGTCGCCGCGAATGCAATGACCATGACGGCAATGAAGGTGGTGCCGGTCTCGAAGGGGACGCCAAGCGCCTCTATGAACCGTCCTCCACCGTTCACAAAGGCGCCGAGTTTTGATGAGAGCCCCTCGGCGGCCCCCCAGCTTCCGTAGTGCGACTGCCATTCGCCGGCCGACGCGAAGCCGGCGGTCGAGGCGAGCACAGCCAGGAGGCCGAGAATCCCCTCGCCCAGCATCCCCCCGTAGCCGATGGCGCGCGCATCAGTCATGCACCCGATCTGCTTCGAGGTCGTGCCCGAGGCGACGAGCCCGTGAAAGCCGGAGATCGCGCCGCAGGCAATCGTTATGAAAAGGAATGGGATGAGCGGTGGAGCCCCCTCGGGCCGGAGGTTCAGGGCCGGGGCCTGCATCACGGGCTGGAGCACGAGGAGCCCGGCGGTCAGAAGAAACAGACCGGTGACGAGCTGGTGCGAATTCAGATAGTCACGCGGCTGCAGCAGCAGCCAGACCGGCAGGACCGAGGCCACGAAGGAGTAGACCATGAGGAACCAGACCCACCCTTCGGCGGAGATCTCCTTGAGGACGGGAAAGCTCTCGACGAAGGCGTTTCCATAGAAGATCGCTCCGAGGAGAACGACGTAGCCCACAAGCGAAGGGACGAAGATGCCCACCTGGCGCCGGTAGACGAGCCATCCCAGCGCCACCGCGACGATGATCTGAACGTTGATGGGGAAGATCGACGCCGGGTAGCTGACAAAGAGGGTGCCGATGATGTAGGCGAAAACGGCGAGGACGATCCAGATCAGGAAGCAGATGATGAACAGAAAGAGCGTCCGTACCCGCGGGCTGATGACCTGGCCGGCAATTTCACCGATCGACCGCCCCTTGTGACGGAGGCTGATGACCAGCGCCGAGTAGTCGTGCACGGCCCCCATGAACACCGTGCCGATCGCTACCCACAGCAGCGCCGGCACCCAGCCCCAGATGACCGCCAGGGCCGGGCCGACGATGGGGGCGGCGCCCGCGATGGAGGTGTAATGGTGCCCCCACAGCACATGCCTGGGTGTCGGGACGTAGTCCACGCCGTCTTCAAACTCGCGGGACGGGACGGGCTCGTCCTCGGCGAGCGAGAAAACCTTGCACGTCAGAAAACCCGCGTAGAAGCGGTAAGCGACGGCGAAGAAGACCAGCACGATGACCGCCAGGAGCGCCGCATTCAACGGAGCGGATTCCTTTCCGGGGAGATACCCGTTGCAATCATTGCAATCACTTCAATCAATTCAGAACGGCCCTTGGCGATTGACAGGGCCCGCCAGCGCGTCGCATCCTGAAGTGATGGATCCACTCGCGCTCCACGATCTGAGAATCGCGGTCGACGCCATGGGCGGCGATCACGCACCCGAGGCGGTTGTCCGGGGGGTTGCCGAGGCGCTGCGCGAGGCGGACGGTTTTCGTTGCCTCCTTATCGGCAACGAGCGGGCGCTGGCGCCTCTCATCGCCCGCCACAAACCCCCTCTCAGCCGCGTCGACATCGTCCACACCGAGGAGTTTATTGCGATGGACGAGCCGCCGAAGGAGGCCGTTCTTCAGAAGCGGCGCGCGTCCGTTCTGGTGGGCGCCGAATTCCTGGGCCGCAATGAAGCCGACGCGCTCGTGAGCGCCGGCAGCACCGGGGCGCTGGTTCTGGGCGCAGCCAGACACGTCCCGATGATCCCCGGAACGGCCCGGTCGGGGCTGGCCGCCCTGGTCCCCACCCGCCGGCGGGCGGCCGGCGACCGCGGGTTCGTCCTTCTCATCGACGTCGGCGCCACCCTGCATGTCTCGCCCCAGCAGCTCTCGCATTTCGCCACGATGGGGGCCGCCTATCTCCGGGCGGCCCTCGGCGTCGAGACACCGCGGGTGGGATTGCTCAACATCGGTGAGGAAGCGACGAAGGGCGACGAGACCCTCCGCGCAGCCTATCAGATCCTCGTGAAAATGCGGGGGATCGACTTCGTGGGCAACGTCGAGGGAAAGGACGTGCCGGCGGGAGGCGTCGATGTCGTCGTCTGCGACGGGTTCACCGGAAACGTCGTGCTCAAAATGTACGAGGGAGTCGCGTCGGCCGCGATCGATCTCGCGCGCGAGGCGGGGCGCGCGAACTTCCTCTGGGGGCTCGGGATCCGGCTGCTCCGCCCGGCGCTCGCGGCGCTCGTGCGCAAGACCGATTTCGCCGAGTACGGCGGCGCGCCGATCCTGGGATTCGAGAAGCTCGTCGTGAAGGCGCACGGCCGGAGCAACGCGCGCGCCATCCGGAGCGCCGTTCTGGTCACCCGCGAGGCGCTCGTAAACGACCTCCTCGGGCAGATCACGTCGGAAATCTCCCAGGTCAACGAGACCTTCTTCGCGCAGGCATCGGGCCAGTGAACTTGAATGACGTGTGAGAATGATGAACCGGGGCTATGAACCGGCGCTCACGTCGACCAGGAGGTCTTCTCCCTCGACCTTCGTCGGATAGACACCGATCCTGGCTTTGCGGTTTGTGAGGCAGGCGCCTGAAGAAACGTCGAACTCCCAGCCGTGCCGCGGACAGATGACGGTTGTTCCCTCCACCAACCCTTCTCCCAGAGGGCCGCCGCGGTGCACGCAGGTGTTGTCCGTCGCGAAATAATTTCCGTCGCAGTTGAACAGTGCGATCTTCTTCCCCTCGACCTCCACCACAATCCCCTCGCCGCTGGGGATGGCTGCCGCCTCGGCGGCCTTGACGAACGCCATGCTTTCCTCCCCGCCGCGCCGCCCGCGCCTTTCGCATGTCATTGCGAGGAGCGGAGCGACGAAGCAATCCCCCCGGCTGACGCCACGACTGCCTAGGAGTGTGTCCGAGTAATCACTTTTTGCTTGACCCCGATCAGGGCCTGTGATTCTTGGCGGTATGGCTAAAACATTCCGACCCTACGACCCGGATCAGACGTTGTTGCTGCCTCCTGCCCTGTCGGATTGGGTGCCGGAGGGCCACCTGGCGCGCGGTGTGAGTGACCTGGTCGATACGCTGGATCTGTCGGCCATCGAGGGCGCCTACGAGGAGGAGCGGGGCTACCCGCCCTACCATCCTCGGATGATGGTCAAGCTCCTGCTGTACGGGTACTGCACGGGCACGTACTCCTCGCGCCGGATCGCCGCAAAGCTCGTGGACAGCGTGGCCTTCCGCTTCCTGGCGGCGGGCAATGAGCCGGATTTCCGCACGATCAGCGATTTCCGCAGGCGCCACGGGGCGACGCTGTCGGGGCTGTTCGAGCAGGTGCTGCGGCTGTGCCGTCGCGCGGGGCTGGTGAAGCTGGGGCGGGTGGCGCTGGATGGGACGAAGATCAAGGCCAACGCCTCCAAGCACAAGGCGATGAGCTACGGGCGAATGAAGGAGAAGGAGGCGGCGCTGCGCCGGGAAGTGGAGGCGATGATGCGCCGTGCGGACGAAGTGGACGAGGAAGAGGACCGGCGTTATGGCCGCAATCGACGCGGAGATGAGTTGCCCGAGGAGTTCGCACGGCGAGAGACGAGGCTGAAGAAGATCCAGGAGGCCAGGGCGGCGCTTGAGGCGGAGGCGCGGGAGAAGGCGGCCGCCGAAGGGAAGGACCCCGAGGCGGCTCGTCCGGCGGACAAGGCGCAACGTAACTTCACCGATCCGGAGTCCCGGATACAGAAGACATCCGACGGGTTCATCCAGGGCTACAACGCGCAGATTGCGGTGGACGCGCACCGCCAGATCATCGTTTCTCAGCACGTCACCCCGGCGGCCCCCGACGTGCAGGAGCTGGAGCCGGCGGTGGTTGCGATCCAGCGGGTGCTCAGGCGCAAGCCCAAGGCCCTGCTGGGGGACGCCGGGTACTGGTCCGAAAATAACGTGAAGACGCTTAAGAAGAAGGGGATTGAGCCCTATATCGCCACGGGCAGGCAAAAGCACGGGGAGCGCTTTCTGCCGGCGCCACGCGGGAGGCCGCCCGAGGGGTTGTCGCTTCGGGAGCGGATGGCGCGCACGCTTCGAACGATGGCCGGAAGGAAGGTGTACAGCCGGCGCAAAGTGATCGTGGAACCGGTGTTCGGACAGATCAAGCACGCCCGAGGCTTCCGGCAATTCCTGAGACGCGGACGGGTCAAGGTGAGGGAGGAATGGGCGCTGGTGTGCACCGCGCATAACGTCCTCAAGCTGCTCGCTGCTGGGGCAAACGCGTGAAGCCCGCGTGGGGAGGACGGACCCCCTCCAGAGCCGTCGGGCGATCGCGGCAGACCGAATCCGCGACGTCCAATCATCTCGAATCGCATTCGGCGCAGTAGAAAAATCCATGAACCCCTCAATCACTTTCGCCTGCTTCGTTACTCGGACAGGCTCCTAGTCCGCTACGCTCACACCAGCTTCCCCTGGGCAGCCGCGGGCGATTCTTTTCCAAAATGCGCGAATGCGCGTTCGGTCGCCACGCGCCCTCGCGGCGTGCGGGCCAGGTAGCCCTCCTGGATGAGATAGGGCTCGTAAACGTCCTCGAGGGTGTCCTTCTCCTCCGCTATTGCGGCCGAAAGCGTGTCGAGGCCCACCGGACCGCCGCCGAACTTCTCAATGATGGTGAGAAGGATCTTGCGATCCATCGGATCGAATCCGACGGCGTCGACCTCGAGCATATCGAGCGCATCCGCCGCGACTTCCCGCGTAATGCGCCCCGAAGCACGGACCTGGGCAAAGTCGCGGACCCGGCGCAGCAGGCGGTTGGCGATGCGCGGTGTTCCCCGGGCGCGCCGTGCGATCTCGGCTGCGCCCGTGGACTCGACGTCGACACCCAGGAGCCCCGCCGACCGCAGGATAATCTCGCACAACTCCCCTTCCGCATAGAAATCGAGCCTGAAGAGCAGCCCGAAGCGGCTCCGGAGAGGAGAGGTGAGCAGCCCCGCGCGCGTGGTCGATCCCACCAGCGTGAAGCGCGGCACCGTGAGCTTGATGGTCCTGGCGCCCGGCCCCTGCCCCACGATGAGATCGAGGGAGTAGTCCTCCATGGCCGGGTAGAGGACCTCCTCGACGACCCGGTTCATCCGGTGGATCTCGTCGATGAAGAAGACGTCGCGCTCATCGAAGTTCGTGAGGATGGCCGCAATGTCGCCCGCGCGCTCCAGCACCGGTCCAGAGGTCGTGCGCAACCCGACCTCCAGCTCCCGCGCGATGAGCGTGGCGAGCGTCGTCTTCCCCAGACCCGGCGGGCCGTAAAGAAGCACGTGATCAAGGGCGTCTCCGCGCCCCCGCGCGGCGTCGATCGCGAGCCGGAGGTTCTCCTTCACGCGCTGCTGCCCGACGAACTCCTCCAGCCGCCGCGGCCGGAGCGTGGCGTCGAAGCGGGCGTCGTCATCGATGAGCTGCGGCGAGGTCTCGACAAAAGCGCGCGCCTTGTCGTCCTGTTCCGCATGTGGCTCGCGTGGCACTTGTTTCCCCTCCCCTGCCGTCAGCCCAGGCCGGCCAGTCGCCGGAGACTTTCCCGGAGCAGCCCCTCGATCGGCGCCTCCGGCATCGCCTCGCGCGATTCCTTGAGCGCTTTCTCGGCCTGCGCCTGCCGGTATCCGAGGTTCGTCAAGGCCGAGAGAATATCCTCGAGATCGGCGTCGCTCCCATCCGGCGTTGTGGCGGCCCCGGTGCCCGCATCGCCGGGAATGGCCGCCTCGAGCTTCAGCATCCGATCGCGGAGATCGATGATCAGCCGGTCGGCCGTCTTCTTTCCCACACCCGGCACCGCGAAGATGGGCCCCGCGTTCCCCTTGATGATCGTGCGGACCAGCTCCGGCGCAGAGAGGCCGGAGAGGAGATTGAGGGCAAGCCGTGGCCCGATCCCGCTCACGCCGATGAGAAGCCGGAACACCTCACGCTCGAGCGGCGTCAGGAAACCGTAGAGGACAATCGCATCCTCCCGCACATGCGTGTGCGTGAGAATGTCGACCTGAACCCCCGCCTCGGGAAGTTCCGTGAAGGTCGAGAGCGACACGCGGACCTCGTAGCCCACGCCGCCGACATCCACCAGGAGCCGCTCCGGGCTCTTCGTCGCCAGGCGTCCCCTGAGCCCTCCGATCATCTGGCCCTCCGCACCGCGCCGTCGATTCGCGTCTCGAGTTGACGGCGCTGCGCATGGCAGATGGCCGCGGCAAGGGCGTCGGCGGCATCCGGCCCGGGAGCTCCGTCGAGGGCCAGGATGGCGCGCACCATCTGCTGGATCTGCCCCTTCTCCGCGCGGCCGCTGCCCGCCACGGTCAGCTTGATCTCGGCCGGGGCGTAGCTGCGGACGGGCAGCCCGGCCCTCGAAGCGGCCAGGAGCGCCGCTCCCCTCGCCTGGCCGAGGGTGATGGCCGAGCGCACGTTGCGCGCGTGGAAGAGGTCTTCGATCGAAACGAGATCGGGGGAATGGCGCGCGATGAGCGCGCTCAGCTGGTCAAACACGTTGAGAAGCCGCGCTTCGATCGGCGACCGGAAGTCGATGGAAATGACGCCGCTGTCGACGTGGGTGAGCCGGCCGCCGCGGACATCGACAACCCCGTACCCCGTAATGCGGGATCCGGGATCGACGCCGAGCACCCGGTACCTTGCCGCAGCCGTGGCCGCGATAGTGGCCGCCATCCCGGGTCCCCCCCTCGCGTTCGCGGATCAGGCCAGGCGTTCCATTTCGGAATCGGGAATGTCGAAATTGGAGTAGACGTTCTGCACGTCGTCGTGATCCTCGAAGGCCGACATGAGCCGCAGCATGTGGTCCGCCTCGTCCCCCTTGAGGGTCACGGTCGATTGCGGGACCATCGACAGCTCGGCCGAAGCCAGGGTGAGGCCCGCGGCCTCGAGCGCCTGCTTGACCTTTTCATAGTCCTGCGGCTCGGTGATCACCTCCCAGCCGCCCTCCGACTCGCGGACGTCCTCGGCGCCCGCTTCGAGCGCGACGTCCATGATCTTCTCCTCGGTCGCGGCCGACCCGCTCTCGATGGCCAGGTACCCCTTCTTGCTGAACATCCAGGCGACACTGTTCGGGGCTCCCATGCTGCCCCCCTGCTTGGTGAAGATGTGCCTTATTTCCCCAGCCGTCCTGTTCTTGTTGTCGGTGAGGATGTCGAGTAGCACCGCGGCGCCGCCGGGCCCATAGCCCTCGTAGATCATCTCGTCGTAGGAGACCCCCTCGAGCTCGCCGGACCCCTTCTTGATGCCGCGCTCGATGTTGTCCTTGGGCATGTTCACGGCCTTGGCCTTGTCGATCGCAAGCCGCAACCTGGGGTTCGTCTCGGGATCGCCGCCGCCGATGCGGGCAGCCGTGATCAGCTCCTTGCCGATTTTGGTGAACTTGGCGCCGCGCTTGGCGTCCGCGGCGCCTTTCTTGCGTTTGATTGTGCTCCACTTGGAGTGACCGGACATGAAGGCTAACCCTGGTTGCAGTGACGGACCAATGATCGCCGGGTGCGGCCGGTCCGGTGATGGGCGGGGGAAGCGAAGGGCCGGAGCCGGCCAGGGCGTCGCAAAAACCTACCACAGGGGAGGGGATTCTGTAAAGAAATCACCCGTTCAGCGCGGCTCCGGGGCCGCTGCGCCGGGCTCTCCGGCAAACAGGCGAGCAAGAGCGCGGAGCGCGGCTCCGGTGCGAATGCCATGCCAGGCCACAAGCGCGCCGTCCACGAGATGAACTCTTATCCCGGGCATCTCCGCCTCGACTTCCAGGCGATCCCCCTCAGCGAAGGGATAGGGCTCCGTGGGAAGCAGCGCGACGCTCGGGGCGCGGGAGAGCGCTTCCATGAGTGTGGTCTGCGGATAGCGCTTGGCCTCTGCCCCAAACACGTTTCGACCGCCGGCCGTGCGCAACAGATCCGCCAGGTAGGTGTCATCACTGGTCGTCATCCAGGGTGATTTCCAGATCGGACAAAAGAATGGAACCGGCTTGTGAGTCGCCGCCACGCGCCGGGCGTCGGCAAGCGCGGCCGCTGCATCCACGATGTAGGCGGCGGCCGCTTCCCGCGTGGCGGTGAGCGCGGCGAGCGTCTGAAGGCCGGAGATGGCCGCCTCGACCGTGCGCGGGAAGGTCACGTAGACCGGCAGGCCCGCCGCGTCGAGCTTCCGGACAGCGTGCTCCCGGTTTTCTTCCGCGTTCGCGACGACGAGATCGGGCTCGAGCGCGGACACGCGCGCCGGGTCCGGCGCCACCACGTGCCCCACCCGCGGCAGGCGGGCCACCATCTCAGCCGGCTCCGTGCACCAGTCGGTCACCCCCACGAGCCGCTCGCTAAGACCGAAGGCCGCGAGCGTCTCCGTGACGCTCGGCACGAGCGAAACCACCCGGCGCGGAAAGTCCGGCAGGTCGAGCGTGCGTCCCAGATCATCCGTCACGCGCATATTCGATTTCCCAATAGGGCAGGTCCGCTTTGGTAGGGCCGCGGCCTGCCCGCGCGCAGGCGGGAGTCCCCGCGCGGGTTTGCACGACCGGACGGTCCCCGAAGCGCGCCAGGGACCAGTCGCCCATCAAGGTGGAGCTTCCCGACGACAATCGCGCGACCTTCCCTGGCGCGCGAGGAGTCTGGGCCGCCCGGTCGCGCCGCGCGGGGACAGGGCCCGCCGAGCACGGGAAGGGCGCGGACCTACCAAGACCCGCGCACGGGGGATTGCTTCATCGCTTCGCTCCTCGCAATGACACGCGGACGGCGCTCAGCCGGCGGCGGTCTCGTAGAGGAAGCTCACCACGCGGGGGTCCATGAACATGTTCACGTCGGGGGCGAGGGCCTTGGCGTACCGGTCGAAGTAGAGCATCTGCTTGGTGAGCAGGTTAAACTCGCGGGGCAGCGCCCACCCGTGCTGGGCGGCCTTGCGCATGAAGGCGGGGAAGATCTCCTCGTACCGGATGTCGCGGTAGGCGCTGGTGAAGAATGGTGCATAGAGATCGGCGAGGTCGTGCTCGACGTCCTCGATGCGGACCTCGGCCGGGATGGCGCCCATCTCCTTCAGTGGCTCGAGCAAACCGTGGATGTCGCCCCGCACGAAGGCACGCATGTAGCGCAAGATCCTCTCGCGTGACGCCTCATCGAACTTGCCCATGATCCCGAAATCGAGATAGCCGACCCGCCTCCCGGGCATGAGCATGAAGTTGCCCGCGTGGACGTCGCCATGAAAGAAGCCGTAGAGGGCAAATGCCTGCATCCAGGCCCGAACCGCCTGGATCATCAGCTCCTCGGGATTTTCAACCTCCTGCCGGACCCGCTCGAGCTCGCTCAGCTTGATTCCGTGCAGCCGCTCCATGGTCAGCACCCGCTTGCTGATCAGCGCAGGCACCCCTTTCGGCACGACGATGATCTCGTTTCCCAGCTCCTTCTGGATCTGGCCGAAGCGCTCCATGTGCGAGGCCTCGAGCTCGAAATCCAGCTCCTCGCGAAGCTGGATCTTCAGATCCTCGATCTGGCGCGTGGGATGGGCGAGGCGCACGACGGGAATCAGCGCCTCGAGCGTGCGGGTGAGCATGCGCATGTGGTGCATGTCGCGCTCGATGGTCTCGCGAATGCCCAGCCGCTGGACCTTGACCACGACCTCAGCGCCATCCGGCAGTCGCGCGCAGTGAACCTGCGCGATGCTCGCGGCCGCCAGGGGTGTGGGATCGAATTCGGCGTAGAAAGTTTCGAGCGGGCCGCCGAGATCCTCCTCGATGACACGCCGTACCTCCGTGAGGGGAACGGGCGGCACCTCGTCGAGCAGCTTTGAAAGCTCGATCGAGTAGCGATCCGGAAGGAATCCTGAAGAAGAAGCCGCGAGCTGGCCGAACTTGATGTAGGTGGGGCCCAGGGTTTCAAGGGCGAGTCTCACAGCAATGGGGCCCGTGATCGGCTCGGGCCGGGGGTGGCCGCGAACCGCGGCCCAAAGCCGGCGAA
>JAUYMQ010000078.1 GCA_030698575.1 Deltaproteobacteria bacterium | reverse complement strand
TCGACGCCGGCTGCGGCGGCGGCGCGGGATCCTGCGTCCAGACGCGGCTTCCGCGTCTCTCGTCCACCGACGCGCAGGGCATCTGGGCGGCGGGCGTCGCGCAGTGGAGCCAGATCTGCTGGAACCCCGACACCTACACCTGCTCGGCGGGCACCAACGGCTCCCAGACTTGCGATCCGAACGGAGTCATCGCCACGGAGTGCCCCAAGACGGTGTCGACCGACCCGCAGCCGACCTGCGATAGCTGCACGGCCTTCGGGCCCGAACGGCCGATTTCGGTATTCCCGCGGACCGTAACTTCCGGAACGCGGGCCTGCCAGACGCAGGTCGTGCACGCCAACAACGGGCTGCCTTTCGTGGGCGGAGCCGGAAACAACGTGGACGTGCTCTACCCCTCGAACGTGGTCGGCATCGATCTCGGCCAGCCGGGATGCACGGACAACGAGACCACCCTGACGACGTACCCGTACACGATCTCGGCCGGGTCCGACGGTCTCTGCGACGAGTGCCCGGATCTCGACGGCGATGTTCTCTGCGACATCCGCTTCCGTGAGGGGACCGGGACCGGCGACGTGGTGGCCGACGTGATAGCGGTGGCCGACGGCATCGGTTTCGTCGGCGCCGACCGGGTCGGCACGACGTTCTACGGCGTGGGGTACGACAAGGGTCTCCATACCGTCGAAGCGATGCGGAACGGCTCGTCGGCGCTCTGGTGTGCGCTCACCTACAACAAGCGCCCGGACAACACCTACGACGCCAACACGCTGAAGACCGTGAACTCGATCATCGACCGGGTGGGAACCGCCCGGGTGGTGGAGCAGACGGGATCGGTCTTCTCGGGCGAGCCCGCGATGAAGGTGTTCAAGAACCTCGATCGCGGTCCGCTGCAGTTCAAGTAGACCTCGATCGAAGACTGGTCAAAACCCAACCGGAGACGGCCGGCGGTCCTTGCGGGGATCGCCGGCCCGTTTCCATCATGAGAGGCATGGACAGGACATTGGCCTTGAAACCCTCCCCCGGAAGAGCCCTGCTGCTGATCGTCGTTCTTCTCGGGCTCACGGGTGCCTGCGCGTCGCCCAAGGACCCTGGCGATCTTCAGCCGCCCATGGACGCCTGGAAGTGCCGGCTCCCATACAAGCCGAAGGAAGTGCTCGTGGAAGGCCCGACGGTGGTCGCCCTCATGCCGCCCGTTCTCTTCGGAAAGGGCGGCTACCCGCCGCGCGAGGCGGAGATCCTGCAGGCCTACCAGACCGAGACTTCCGAGCTTCCCCGGCATCTACCCGATCCCGCGCCCGAGGTCCTGCTCACGAGCGCCGATGTGGTCGTCATCGCGGTCCGGGCCGGGAAGACCGAGGCCCGGATCGAGCGGAACGCCCTCGAGGGGCACTATGGCTATGTCCTGGCCGAACCGGGCCGCGAGCCGAAGGTGCTGCCCGGCATCCAGGGGCTCGAGAGGCTCGTCCGGGAGACCAGGAAATACTTCAAGCTGCGCGATCCGCACCGCTAGCGCGCCCTCACTCGATCATCATCTCGCCGCCACCGTTCTGTCATCTTTCTGGGCGAGCTTTCCGGTCGAGCACCCCCGGTGGCGCCAAGCTGTTGTTGCGCCCGGAGCGGGGGCTGCCGGAGCCATGCATGCGCCCCTGTTTCGCCCTGTTCCTGTGCACGTTCCTGCTGGTTTTCCAGGCCCTGCGGCCGGCGCCCGCTTCCGCCTCGCCGGAGACGGCCGACGCAACGGCGAAGGCGCTTGAAGCCGCGGAGCCTCTCGCGGAGGAGACCGCGACGGCGGCGCCGCGCTTCGAGATCAAGCGTTACGAGGTCGCTGGGACGCAACTCTACTCGCGCGATGTCCTCAGCTGGACGCTCCACCAGTTCACGGGTCCCGGGCGGAGCGGCGAAGACGTTGAAGCGGCCCGTGCCTACCTGCAGCGAGAATTCGAACGCGTCGGCTACCCCACCCTGATCGTCATCATTCCCGAGCAGACCATCAGTGACGGGATCGTCAAGCTGGAGGTCATCGAGGGGACGATCGGCGAGGTTCGTGTAGTCGGCAACAAGCACTACAGCGAGAAGTGGCTCAAGGGCTTCTTCCCCGATCTGAAGCCGGGAAAACCCCTCAATCAGCCCGAGATGGCCAGGGCGCTGGAGAAGGTGAACCGGAATCCCAATCATCAGGTGGCGGCGGTCCTCTCACCTGGAAAGGATCCCAGGACGACCGATCTCGAACTGAGGGTCCAGGATCGTTCTCCCTGGCATGGGCGGGTGGAGCTGAACAACTACGCGACCCCGGAAACGCCCGATCTCAGAACGCTCGTCGCCTTGCAGTACTCGAACCTCTGGGGACGGGAGCACGTCGTCACGGGCAGCTGGCAGACCTCTCCCCAGGATACGGATGCGGTGAAGGCCTACGCCGGTTCTTACTTCATGCCGCTTCCCTGGTGGGGCCACTCCCTCACCTTCTATGGCGCCTACTCCGATTCGCAATCGGTTTTCCAGGTGCCGGACATCAGCGTCCTCTTCGGTTCCTTCGGGAAGGGGAAGATCTTCGGTGCGCGTTACGTGATGCCGCTCTGGGACATCGGCGACTACGAACACAAGATCACGCTGGGAGTGGATTACCAGGATCTGGAGCAGAGCCTCGTGGTATTTGGCACCCAGACCGCGGCAAGCCCGGACATCGTCATCGATTCGCCCGTCCGCTACATGCCCTTCCTCGTCGGGTACAACGGGGAATTGACCGATCCCTACGGCGTGACCGCTCTGTTCGCGAATCTGAACTTCAACTTCGCGAACATTCTCCCCGATCTCGACAACGACAAGGCCTTCGAAGCGCGGCGTCCGGGGTCGAGCGCGAATTACGTTTACGCCACGCTCGGCATCTCCCGCACCCAGCGGCTGTGGCGGAACTGGACCGCCTACGTGGAGGTCGACGGCCAGGTTGCCAATGGGCCCCTGATCGATTCCGAGGCCTTCCGCGCGGGAGGGATTGAATCAGTGCGCGGCTTCAAGGAGCAGGTGCTGCTCGGTGACGAGGGTTTCCACGGCACCGCCGAGATCCGGACGCCGCTCGTGCCGACGCCGATCCCCAGGCGGCTGAAGTCCCAGCTTCAGTTCGTCGTCTTCAGCGACAACGCGAGGCTCTCGCTGCTGAGCACATCGAAGAAAACCAGTCTCGAGGAGAGGATCAACTCTCTCGGGGCGGGCGTGCGGTTCTCCATACTCGAGAAGCTGTTCGTGAAGTTCGACTACGGCTGGCCCGTGAATCTAAACAAGGAAGATCAGAGCCTGGACCCCGGCGCCCCAGGCCTGGGTAACTTCACCGTCTTCCTGCAGTTTTGACCGGACCCGCGGCCTCGCCGGTGAGGTTCCCGTGGTGCCCGAGCAGTGCTTGACGGAGTCAGGATCGGAATCATGAGTTTCACCGGACAACCCAGGTGGAAGAATGGCGCACCCGGAACGACCGCCGGAGAGCGGCTTGACACGCCGTCCGCGAGAGATACCTTCTCGGGGGAGGTCCCGGGCGCCGAAGGAGGAAGCGTGGCTGAACTGGGATACGCACTGAAAGACGCAGATATCGAACGGGACAGCGCTGCCGCGGGAGGACAGAAGATGGCCAGAAAGGTTCTCATCGTCGACGACGAAGCGGACCTATGCGATCTCGTCAAATACCATCTCGAGCAGGCGGGCTTCAAGATGCGCCTGGCCGGGACCGGCAGCGAGGCGCTGGAGGCGCTCAGGACCTGGCGGCCGGATGCCGTCGTCCTGGATCTGATGCTGCCCGATCTCGCCGGGACCGAGATCTGCCGGATCATCCGTTCCGATCCCGTGCTGCGTGACATGGCGGTGATCATGCTCACCGCCCGGGGGGAGGAGGTCGATCGGGTGGTCGGCTTCGAGCTCGGAG
>JAUYMQ010000073.1 GCA_030698575.1 Deltaproteobacteria bacterium | reverse complement strand
GAAAAGAACCGGCACTGCCCAGAGCGTGGCTCGCGCGGGCCGGGGGAGCGCGTGCCAGGCGCCGCCCGCGAACCAGGCCAGCGCGAAGAGCGCGGGATAGAGATAGCGGTCGGCCATCGGAACGTTGAGCGGCACCCAGCCAAGCACCGGCACGAGCGGCGCCACCCAAGCCCCGAGCGCGTGCCAGGGGCGACCCGCCGACGCGCGGCCCCGCCAGGCCGCGAGCGCGACCGCGCCCAGGATCAACGCCGATGCAAGGAAGCGCCCATCGAGGAGCGTTCGTAAGTGCTCCACCTCGTAGAGAACGGAAAGATCCACGGGGAGAAAGGTGATGCGGAGATAGTCCACCAGGATCACGGCCGATCGAAACACGTTGCCGGCGAGCCCGAGCGGGCCGTAGGCCTTCACGGCGCCGAGACTCCCCTGGGCCGCGACGCCGATCCAGGCAATGAGCGCGGCGACCAGGACGAACGGCATCCAGTGCGCGATCCGAAGGCGCCGGCCGCGGTCGGCCAAAGACTGCTCGACGCAGAAGAAGATTCCGGGAAAGGCCACCGCCTGCGGCTTCGAGAGAAGCGCGCAGGCGAAGAGCGCAACCGCGCCGCAGTAAGCAAGCCAGGCGCTCCCCTCCCGCGAGGCGCCCTCCCCGCCCGGCCGCAGCCTGCGGTAGCGCAGCAGCAGCAGGAGCGCACCTAAGCCGAAGGCCGTCGCGAGCAGCGTCTTGGTCTGGTTCACCCAGGCCACGGCCTCGACCTGCGCCGGATGGGCCAGGAACAGCGCCGCTCCGAAGGCAGCCGCCGCGCGGCCGATGTCCAGCCTGCGCAGGAGCACGAAGACGAGCGACACGCAGAGCGCATGGAGCAGGAGGTTCATCGCGTGGAAGACCCAGGGCGCGGGCCCGGCCGCGGCGTATAGAAAGGCGTAGGAAGTCAGGTGAAGCGGCGCGTAGTTCGCCAGGTAGAAGTGCGAGAAGATCGCACCGAGAGATCCCGGATCGATCGCGCGGATGAGCGGGTTCTGCAGGACGTACTCGGTATCGTCCCAGTCGGTGAAGTCGTAGCCCAGCGTGGGCGCGTAGAGCGCGGCGGCCGCCAGGGCCAGCGCCAGGGCGACGAGCAGATCGGATCGACGCATGAGGGCCGGGCCTCGAGGCGCGGGCGGCAGGGGAGCCGGACGGATCAGGCCGTCCGGCGCACGAAGTCTGCTATTCCCGTCTGAAGATCGGCGTAACCGAAGTGAAGCACTCTCCGGACCGCATCCTCGGCGGCGTCGCCCGCGGCGATGCGGTCGAGAATACCCCGAACGTGGTGGAAGCTGTAGGTCTCTGCGATATAGGCCACGGAGGCGTAGGCCTGGGCGTAGGCAACGCGGGCGGTGTCACCCGGAAGCTTCATGAAGGATCCCTCGAGGCTCGCGAGCGGTATGCCGTCGCCGCGCCCGAGCATTCCGAGCAACGCCTTCTTCGTGTCATCGGAGGAGGGCTCCATGTACTGGGCCAGCCCCTCATTGAGCCAGGTGGGGCACTTCCCGCGCGTGATCTGGTTCACGATGACGTGCGTGTACTCGTGAAAGACCACATCCTCCAGCTCCTCGGTCCGCTCGTTCACGCCGCCGACCGGGATGCGGATCTTCCCGTCGAACACCCCCCGCGACCAGTGAGGTGAACCGCTCACCGCCCGGAACTGTTCCTTGGTGTAGAGAATCACCACGACAGGATCAGTGGGAAAATGGTGGAACTCGGCGCCGATGCGCGTGTAGGCTTCCTCGAGAATTCCTCCGACCAGCGCGCCCTGCCCGGCGTTCTCCGAGACGTCATACTTGAGGCGGAAGTGCCCGGTGTCGTTCGACTGGAAGCGGCGTTCGACCAGGTCCTCCTTCTCCAGGCGTGACATGAGGGTCCGCGCCTGGCCGTTGACAGGATCCTTCTCGAGAAGATCGCCAAGCACCCGCCTGGCCCTGTCGATCTCGTCCGTCTGGTAGAGAAGATTCGCCAGCGCCAGCGCCGTGTCGCCATCGCCCGGCGCAAGCCGGTTGGCCTCCTCGAAATCGCGGATCGCCGCGTCGGTCTCCTTCAGTTGAATCCGGCTGAAGCCCGATCCCTTCCACGCCTCGACGTTTTCGTCGAACACATCGAGCGCGCGATCGAAGCTGCGAAGCGCTTCGTCGTATTCCTCCGACTTGAAGCTCTGCCACCCCACGAAGGTCAGGACGCTGGAGAGATTCCGCGCGATCACGGGATGGTCCGGCAGTTTGAAGTACGCGTCCTCGAGCTTCTCGAGGGCGCCCTTCGCGTCGCCGTTCCGGAAGCGCACGACGCCGTCCTGGTTGAGGCTGGCTATCCCGGGATCGATCGCGTCGGCGGCGCCTGCGGCCGAAACGGGCTGGAGCGCGGCGGTTCGCACTTCGGGGTCGAGGGACGGCCCGGCGCCGACCGCTCCTTCGCCGAACACGCGCCGCGTGAGATCGGCCGCCGCCTCTCTCAGCTCCTTCGCCGCCAGAGGGACCTCAGAGAGAGACCCGCCGCTCGGCGGCATCAGGCGAAGCCCGGCGAGAAGCGCCAGAAGGAAAGTCAGCACGAGGACGAGAAGGAGGGCCAGACGGCCCTCCCCGCGAGAATCGGTGCGCACGGCGTTCTTGTCGATCACCCGCTTGCCCTCCGCTTTCAGTCTATTCCCACGCTGCGCAAGGCCGCAAGCGGCTCACCTGCCGGACCCCTCGATCGCCAGTGTCAGGCGCTTGACCTCGCTCAGGAGGTTCGAGACCGACTCGTCCAGCAATACCAGCGCGCCTCCCTTGCCGTCGGATTCACCGAGAATCCGGGCAAGCTCGGCCGACGCCTGCTCCGCGCCGCCCCGCTGATCCTGGACCGAGCGGTTTATGCGCTGCACCATCTCGCGGATGTCCTCGATGTTCATCGTGATTCGCGTCGAGGCGCCCGCCTGCTCCTTGACCATGCCGCGCACCTGCTGGGCCAGGTCGCGCATCGAGCTCGAAGCGCCCATGACCAGCTCCGAGCCACGCGTCTGCTCGTCCATGGCGGTTCGAATTTCCGTGACCATTCCGCGTACGCGCTCCATGGCGGATACGACCGAGCTGGCGCTCTTGCTCTGCTCGGCGGTCGCGCGCGCGATCTCACCGATCATCTCGCCGGATTGCTCCGCCCGTTCCGTTATCCGCTCGAGGGCCCCTCCGGCCTCGCGCGAAAGGCGAACGCCCTCCGCGACCATCTGCCCTCCCTCGCGCACGGCGGCGACAGCGTTCTCCGATTCCGTCTGCACTGCCTTGATGAGCTTTCCGATCTCTTTCGTGCTCACGCCGACGCGGTCGGCCAGATCCTTGATCTGATCGGCCACGACCGAGAAGCCCCGGCCGTGCTCGCCGGCCTGGGCCGCGATGATGGCGGCGTTCAGCGCAAGAAGGTTCGTCTCCTCCGCCACCTCGTCGATGACATCGAGGATCTCGCCGATCTCCTGCGCCCGCCCCCCCAGCTTCGTGATTACGTTCTGCGCGTCCTCCGACGCCGAGCGGATCGCCTCGATCCCGGAAATGGTGGCTGATACGCGGTCCCGGCCTTGCTCGGCGGCCTCGACCACTTCCGCCGAGAAACTCCGGCTCTTTGCCGCATTGTCCTCCACCTGCTTGATGGTGGTGGCCATCTCCTCCATCGACGCGTTTGTTTCCTCCGCGACTTCCGATAGCCCTTCGACGTTCGTTGCGACCTCGCGGATGGCGGCGGCCATCTGGCCGATGGACGAGACGCAGTCCTCGGCCGACCCGCCGAGCGTCTCCATGTTGCCGGCGACTTCATCCACGGTGGCCGCCATCTCGAGAATGGAGGATGAGGCCTCCTCGGCCGACACGCTGAGCCGCTCGGTGTTCTCCGCGATCCCGCCCATCGAATCACGAATTTCATCGAGCACGCTCGAGGTCTCGAGAAGGCCCGGCACCTTGGCGCTCGTCGCTTCCGTCAGCACCTGACCGGTCCGATCGGCCGCGTCCCGGATCGCGCCGGCGACCCCGCAGGCCTGTTCGATCACTTCGCGGGCCCGGGCCGCTCCCGCGCGGGCTTCGGCGAGCGCCTCGTTGTTCGCGCTGCGGGAAACCAGGGCGGCCAGGAACCAGGTGGCGGATGCGCCAGCGATCGCCAGCCCGGCCGCGCTGAGGCCGCGGACCAGACTGGACCCGCTAGCGCCCATGAGGAAGCCGAGCACGCATGAAAGAATCACCGCGCCGCTGAGCAGAAGCGCAGCACGCGTCGGCGGCTTGGAACGATGCGCGCGGTAGGCAACGTGAATACCCCCGGCCAGGCCAAGGACCACAATTCCCAAGAGAATAACGTTCGTCAGCATTTCCCCGGAGCTCCTTGAACGAGGGCCTTTTAGGACGAGCGCGTGCATTCCCCGGCACCGTCCGGGGAGCCCGCGGACCCGGTTTCTTATCGGCGGGTGGCGGTTTTTTGTGAGGGGTGGGCTGGAGAGCTCAGTCGAGCGGGAGGATTTCGGAGGGAAGGGCCCTCTCCTCTGCCATCGCCCCGGGCAGCACGACCCGGGCGCCGACCAGAGGGAGCGCCGCTTCATCGGCCGCGGGAGCGGAATCAGGCTCGAGCGGGGTCAGGAAAATGAGGATCGGGCCGCCGACGGCCTGCCCCGTCGCAACGGGACGTCCGTTCGCTTCCAGGAGGAGCGGCCCGGGCCGCGCGGCCTCGACCAGAGCGCCCCGGGACGCGTACCGTGCCACCGGCTGACCGGGAATGAGCGCCAGGGTTTCGGACTCGCGATCATCGAGCACCACCCTCACGGTGAGCGGCACCGAGGCGCGGAGCAGGAGATGGATGCCGCCGCCGGCCTCCGCTTCCTCCCGACCGGCGGAGCCGAGATGGGCCGGGGTGCCC
Organism: Deltaproteobacteria bacterium; assembly: GCA_030698575.1. Taxonomy (GTDB): domain Bacteria; phylum JAUYMQ01; class JAUYMQ01; order JAUYMQ01; family JAUYMQ01; genus JAUYMQ01. Next base: position 12,762 of record JAUYMQ010000073.1, on the reverse strand, counting down.
GGAGAGGCGTCCGTGGAGAGTTCGCGCAGGTAGTTCTTCCGGTAGACGACGTCGTCGGCGCCGCCGACGCCGCCGGCTTCCTCTACGGGCGACCCGGGTCCCCGATCGAGCAACCGGAGGCCGACGCCCAGGCCCAGGACGACCAGGAGGAGCCAGATCACCGGCGCCAGCCGCCGGGGCTTTCCTGGCAACCGCTGCCGCAACGAGCCGGGGCCGTGGGGTGAGAGCCCCCGCTCCTCGAGAATACTCTCGTAACGCAGGACCAGTCCGTTCTCGGAGAGACCGACAATCTGCGCGTAGGCGCGAAGGAATCCCTTCACGATGGCGGGCGACGGGAGGGTTTCGAAACGGTCGTTCTCGAGGGCTTCGAGAATGGGGAGGGTTATCTTTGTCTCCCGCGCGATCTGCTCGAGGGAGACGTCCCGCATCTGGCGCTCGCGCCGAAGATAGCGGCCGAGGGATTCCGGCATGGCCCCCCCGATCGCCGCGGCGCTCCGCCTGGCGGGAGGCGCCGGTTGCGCCCTGTCACTCCAGGAGCGCGAGCTCTTCGCGGGCGTCATGGGCATAGGTCCCCTTGGGAGTCATACGTAGCACGTTTCGGAGTTCCGCGATGGCGTCCGCGCGGCGGCCCAGGCGGACATAGACCAGCGCGAGGTCGTACCGTGCCCCCGCGAATTTCGGATCGAGCTCGACCGCGGCCTCCAGATGCTGCGCCGCCGCTTGATCGTTCTTCCGCATGTAGAGCACCCTGCCGAGGTTGGCCTGGCTTCTCGCATAGCGGTCGTTCAGCGTGACGGCCTCACGGAACTCTTTCTCCGCGCAGTCGAGATCCTTCCTCTCGAGACATATCTGGCCGATATTGTCATGGGCGAGATCGCGGTGCTCGAACTTATCGTCGGCGGCGACGATCCTGAACTCCTCCAGCGCAGCGTCCAGATTCCCCTTCTGGCCCTGAATCACCCCAAGGTTGAGCCGCGCCTCGGCAGAGCCCGGACTAAGTTCGAGCGCGCGACGGTAGCGTGCTTCGGCCTCGTCGAGGTTCCCCTCGCGCCGCATCATCTCGCCGATGATGATCTGCGTGTCGCTCGAATCGGGATTGAGCTCCTCCGCCTTCACGAGCAACTTGCCCGCCCCCAGAGTGTCGTCCATGGAGAGCCGCCTCGTCGCCCGTGTCCGGTAGAGCTCGGCTAGCGAATCGTTTCCATCGTTTCCGCGGCAGCCCTGAAGGCCAGGCAGCAGAAGTGCGGCAAGGAAAAGCGTGATCGGCATGAATGGCCCAGCGGCCGGGAACCGTTTTCGTCGAATCAAGGAATGCATCCCCCCATCTCGGATCGCAGGCTCAAAAGGAGGCCAGGAAGCGGGCGCGGGCGCGCCTCTGGCGCGTTTCGGGATCACCGGCCTCCGCCGCGGCTGACAGTGCGTCGGCCTGGAGCAGTGCCGGAGCGGGCACTGCGTCCGGCACTTCGTCTGGCACGTCGGCTTCCCCGGCCCGCTGCGGGGCATCTTCAACAGCCGACTCGGCCACCTCCAGGGGAGCCCCAGGCCCCCCGGGGGTCGGCCCCAGCCCACGGATCTCGTAAATGTCGCTGTCCGCTTTTCGCCTGCTGAAGCGCGAGAGTGAGCTTCGGGCGCCGTCGGCCTCCCCGGTCCCGGAAGCGGGCGCTGGCGCGGGCTCCGGCAGCGCAACGGGTTCCGAACCTGCGACTTCCTCTCCCGCGATCAAACCGCCGGAAATGAACTCCTCGACAGCGCGCTCGAACTCATCGTCGATGGCTCCCATCCCGGGACCCTCGATTCCCTCCGGCGATGATCCGACCAGCGCGCGCATCGCAACATCGACTTCCTCGTCGGAAAGAAGCTCCTGCGCATCGGCCCCGGCGGGCTCCTCAATCACGGCCTGGCTCGCCTCGCCCAGATCGATCGGGACAGCTTCCTCCGGATTCCTCTCCGCCAGCTCCAGCGCGTCGTCCTCTGAAAGTCCCGTCCACTCGAAGGGGCCGCCCAGGAGGTGCTGCTTTCGCTCTTCGGCGTCGAGTTCGGCATAGTGTGTGTTGTCCATGATGAAGCCGAGGCTCTCCGAGAATGAAAGCGCTTCGCCCTCCACCATTCCGCGAAGGTCATCCGGATAGGGATCCACCTCGTAACGATAGAAGACGCCGATCTTCGTGCCTGTCAGGCAGAGATGGACGTAGGTCGACGTCATCTCGCCCTCGCGCCGGACGGACCAGATGGTGGCCTCACCCTCGTCCATCGGATGATCTTCGAGGGCGACCATGGGCTTGTTGAGAGAAGTGAGAAGCGTCAGGACGTCGTCTGGGGAGGCAGCGAGCCGGACCAGCGAGGGTTCATGGACAAACATCGTTTTCTCCAGCCGGTTGCCGAAACCTAGCACTGCGCCGAACGGTCCGTCAATTTCCTGTGACGGGCCGCTCGTCGGGCCTACGGGTTCTTTTTCGACCAGAGAAACGAGGACTTGAGCGCCGACCGTGGGGGGGGGCGCAGGAAGGGCGCCCGGGGAGGGGGTCAGTCCTCAGGGGAACCCAGATCGTCGAAGCGCGTGAGATCGCGGAACGCCTGGAAGCGCTGGTGAATCTCCGCCTGCCGGAGGCGCTTGTTGCGGTCCATGGAGAAGTCCTCGACGTGGAAGGAGGCCATCACGCTCCCGACGACGATGGCCTGCCGAAGGTTGGCGTTGGAGAGATCACCGCTGCGCGAGAGGTGCCCCATCACGCCGCCGGCAAAGCTGTCGCCTGCCCCCGTCGGATCGAAGACGCTCTCGAGCGGATAGGCCGGAGAGGCGAAGATGTGATCCTTGGTGAACATCAGGGCGCCGTACTCGCCGCGCTTGACGATGAGCCGGCTCGGCCCGTAGGAAAGCAGGGCCCGGGCGGCCTTGATCAGGTTGTACTCGCCCGAGAGCTGCCGGACCTCCCCCTCGTTGATCACCACCATGTCCACCGCGGCCAGGGTTTTCTCGAGGGCGGTGCGCTCCCCCTCGATCCAGAAATTCATCGTGTCCATGGCGATGAGCTTCGGGTTCTGCGCCTGCTTGAGGACATAGAGCTGCAGCTCGGGATGAATGTTCGCCAGGAATACGTAGGGCGCCTGCCGGTAGGCCGGGGGAAGATCGGGCTTGAAGTCTGCGAACACGCCGAGCTGGGTGTCGAGGGTTTCGGCCTCGTTGAGGTTGTAGCCGTAGCGCCCCTTCCACCGAAAGGTCTTTCCAACGGCGCGCGTGACCCCTTCGAGATCGACGCCGCGATCGCGGAGGAAATCGAGATGGGCCAGATCATAGTCGTCGCCCACCACGCCGACCATCTGGATCTTCGTGAAGAAGCTCGCGGCGCTCGAGAAGTGCGCGGCCGCGCCTCCAAGTGCGTCTTCAACGCGCCCGAAGGGGGTTTCCACGGAATCGTAGGCGATGGATCCGACCACCAGCAGGCTCATAGCCAGTTCCTCCGAAATCAGTCGAGATACTTCCCGACGAGAAGATCCAGGCGCTTGCGCGCCGCCGCCGGAATTTTCGCGCGATCCGTGATGATGGCGCCCGCCAGCGCCTCGGGGCACGCGCACTTGCGCGGCATGGGGCGGCGCGGACCAAGACGCCTCACGATCTCCTTGGCCATCGCCACGTTCTGGTGAAGGACCTTCAAAATGCCGTCCGCCGTCACAGATTCTTCCGCCTCGTGCCAGCAATCGTAGTCGGTCGCCAAGGCAACCGTCGCGTAGCAAATTTCCGCCTCCCGGGCCAGTTTGGCCTCCTGGAGGTTCGTCATTCCGATGACATCGACGTCCCAGGATCGGTACAGAAGCGACTCGGCACGGGTGGAGAACTGCGGGCCCTCCATGCAGAGGTAGGTGCCGCGGGGATGAACCCGCGCGCCGGCCTCCTTCGCCGCGGCGATCAGGGCCTCCCGGAGCGCGCCGCAGACCGGCTCGGCAAGAGCGACGTGCACAACCAGGCCGTCCCCGAAGAAGGTATCGGGGCGGTGGCGGGTGCGATCGATGAACTGATCAACCGCCACGATGTCCCCGGGTTTGATCGTCTCCTTCATCGAGCCGACCGCGGAGACCCCCACGATCCACTCAGCCCCGAGCTTCTTCATCCCCCAGATGTTGGCACGGAAGTTGAGGTCAGAGGGCTGGATGCGATGTCCCTGGCCGTGGCGGGGAAGAAAGATCATCGGCACACCGTCAAGCGTGCCGAGGACGTACCGGTCGGAGGGAGCGCCGAAGGGTGTGCGAACGCGGACCTCGCGGACGTCCTCGAGCCCCTCGATCGCGTACAAACCGCTGCCGCCGATCACGCCCAAACGCGCCTGATCCAAGGAGCTGTCCTCCAAACCCGGCCGACCTGGCTTGCCTGGCCGATCCGGCCGAATCCTGGCCGCGCCGGCTGAAAAAAAGAGGGGACGCCGCTCCCAGGGGGTCAGGCGTCCCATCCAGCCGCGGGGCGGGCCCGCTAGCCGCAGACGTCCAGCTGGTTGAAGAAGTACGCGATCTCCTCGCGCGCTGTTTCAGGAGCGTCGCTTCCGTGCACGGCATTCTGCTCGACGTTCGAGCCGACCGCCTTGCGAATCGTGCCATCCGTCGCCTTGGCTGGATCCGTCGCGCCCATGATCTCCCGGTTCCGGGAGATGGCCTTCTCACCCTCGAGAGTCATGACGACCGCGGGGCCGCTCGACATGAAACTCGTCAAGCTGTCGAAGAAGGGCCGCTCGCGGTGGACGGCATAAAACCCCTCTGCCTGGGCCTTCGTCAGATTCACCATCCTCATCGCGACGATTCTGAGCCCGCCCTTCTCGAGAAAGCGTATCACCTCGCCAATCTGATTCTTGGCGACAGCATCCGGTTTGATGATCGAGAGTGTTCGTTCAAGCGCCAAGCGCCACCTCCTCCTGGATCCTAAACCTCGAATTGCTTCAGCACATCCGCGGGATCGTAGGCCGCCCCCTTGGCCTTGAAGCGACCGCGCAGATCCGAGAGCTGCTCCTCCAGGCTCGGCCTCTCCGCGCGGTAGATCAACCCGAAGCAGTGCTGCGCGTCGGGCCGCCGCACGATCTGAAGGGCCGCGTCCATGCTCGTGGGATCGTGCCCGAGCTCATAAAGATTTACCGCGCCCGCCTTGATCTCCTTGAACTGGTCGTGCCCGCGAAAGGTCGTGCAGGGCGACATGACGTTGATCACGGCGAAGCCGGGGTGCTCGATGCCCTGCACAATGAGATCCGTGAGCATCTTCTGGTTGCTCGAGAAGGCCTGCGCCAGAAAGCTCACGCCGTAGGCAAGGCACATGAAGAGCGGGTTGATCGCTTCCTCGGTGCTGCCGAGAGTGGTCGAACTCATGACGTCGCCTTTGGGCGTGGTGGCCGAGTACTGGCCCTTCGTGAGGCCGTACACCTGGTTGTCCATGATCACGTAGGTGATGTCCACGTTGCGGCGCGCCCCGTGGGGGATGTGGCCGCCGCCGATGGAGAAGGCGTCGCCGTCGCCCCCTACGGCCATCACGGTCAGCTCGGGATTGGCCGCCTTGACGCCCGTGGCGATGGGAATCACCCGGCCGTGAATTGAATTGAAGCCGTAGGTCGACACGTAGCCGGGAAGCCGGCTCGAGCAGCCGATGCCGCTGATGATCGCCGTGTCGTCGGGCGAGAGCTGCAGCTGCGCAAGCGACTTGTAGATCGCGCTCAGCACGCCGAAGTCTCCGCAGCCCGCGCACCAGATGTTCTCCATCGGGCCGTGGTAATCCTTGACGGTGTACGTGGTCGGGCTTCCCGCTTCCTCGCTTCCGCTCAATACGTCGCTCATGACAGCAATCCTCTCATCTCATCCTCGATCTCGAACACCGAGAAGACACGGCCGCCGCTTCGGTAGTAAGTCTTTACCTTGTCGGCGGGGAGATCCAGATGCATTCGCAGGTAGTGATAGAACTGCCCCATCTCGCTCATTTCGAGAATGAGCAGCTTGTCCATCGCGTCGACGAAGGACTGGAGAACGCGGGTGGGAAGCGGGTAGAGAATGCTCGGGGCGATGATGCGGAAATGCATCCCCTGCTCCGCCAGCCGGACCTGCACCTCCCGGAGCACGTTTACCGACGACCCCCAGGAGATGGCGCCGACGGTCGCGTTCTCGTGGCCGAAGTTCATGACCAGGTTGGACCATTCACGAAGCGGCTCGAGCTTGTTGATCCGCTTCTGGTTCATCTTCCGGTGCAGCACGCCGCTGGAGGTGGGCTCCCCCGTCTCGTCGTGTTCGATGCCCGAGGCCACATAAGCGCCTCCCTTGGTGCCCGGGAGCGCCATCGGAGAGATCCCGTCGTCGGTGAGCTCGAAGCGCTTGTATCCCTCGAGATTGCCGGCGGCCGGCTGCTTGCGGTTGTGCACGGCGAGCCTGCGGGGATCGATTCGATCCACCGACACTTTCCGCTGTGCGATGAGCTGATCCGACAGAACGATCACCGGCGTCTGGAAGGCCTCTGCGATGTTGAAGGCTTCGACCGCGATCCGGAAGCAGTCGAAGACGCTGATGGGCGCCAGCACCGGGCGCGGCGCGTCGCCGTGGGCCGAGAAGAGCGCCTGGTAGAGATCGCTCTGCTCCGGCTTGGTGGGAATGCCGGTTGAGGGCCCGGTCCGCTGGCAGTTCACCACGACCATGGGGAGCTCCGCCATGGACGCGAGCCCCAGGGCCTCGGTCATGAGCGAGAGGCCCGGCCCCGCAGTGCTCGTCATGGCCTTCGCCCCGGAAAAGGACGCTCCCACAAGCATGGCGATGGCCGCCAGCTCGTCCTCCGCCTGGATGCAGGTTCCGCCGAACTTCGGCAGCTCGTGGGCCATCCACTCGAGGTTCTCGGTGGAAGGCGTGATGGGATAGCCTGCGTAGAAACGGCAGCCGGCATAGAGCGCGCCCGCCGAGAGCGCCTCGTTACCGGTGATGGCCATCTTGGGGGTCCCGCCGATGTAGTCCAGCCACACGGGAACGTCTCGCAGGTGCTCACGCGCGTAGCTCATCCCGCCTTCGAGGGCGGCGATGTTCGACGCGACAACCTTCTCGCCCTTCCTCTGGAACTTGTCGCGGAGCGCCTGCCGCAGCCCGTCGGAGGGGAGGTGAAAAGCCTCGGCGATGATTCCCAGCGTCACCATGTTCTTCGCGAGCGCCGAACCCCCCAGATCCATGGCCAGCTTCGAGAGCGGGATCCGGCAGACCGTCCGGTTGATCGACGGATCGATGGGGATCTCGTCTTCGGGCGTAGGGTCCTTCTCCTCGTATATGATGAAGATGCCGTCCTTGATCACCAGTTCCGACTTCATCTTCATGAAGTCTTTCCAGTTGAACACCACCAGGACGTCGAGGCCAATGCCGTGGGTGTACAGATGATGATCGCTGATGCGGACGCGGCAGGATGATTCGCCGCCGCGGATCTGCGGCCCGAAAGCCTTGAGGAGGTATGAGTAGAGGCCCTCATTGGCGGCGGCCGTCACGAGGAACTCGCCGGCGCTGATGACACCGTCGCCGCCGCTGCCCACCATGCCAATGGTGATGTCCTTCACTTCCCCGCCTGGCCGGGCAATCTCTAACGCGCCCTTACTAGGAAGGTCCATTTTGTCTGGATGCTCCTCGATGTGAGTTTGCGTGCATCGGGCAGCCAGCGGGCCCCATCTCGGCCGCTCGCGTCTCCCCTCCGGATCGTCCGGAACGGAGAATTCCTTAGCTCTTCCCCAAAACCGACGCCACGGTCTCGCCGATCTCGGCCGGGCTCGGAGAGACCGTGATTCCCGCGGCCTTCATGGCCGCGATCTTCTCGGATGCCGTCCCCTTGCCTCCGGCGATGATGGCCCCCGCATGCCCCATCCGCTTTCCCTTGGGTGCCGTCTGTCCGGCGATGAACCCCACGACAGGCTTCTTCATGTGCCCCTTCACGAATGCGGCTGCTTCCTCCTCGGCGGTTCCACCGATCTCGCCGATCATCACCACAACGTCGGTATCGCGGTCGGCTTCGAAGAGCGTCAGCATGTCAATGAAGGTCGAGCCGATGACGGGATCGCCACCGATTCCCACGCAGGTCGACTGCCCGATCTTGCGGGCGGAGAGCTGCCCGACCGTCTCGTAGGTAAGCGTGCCCGACTTCGAAACCACGCCCACGCGCCCCGGGCTGAATATGGAGGCGGGCATGATTCCGATGCGACACTCCAGCGGCGTGATGATGCCAGGGCAGTTGGGGCCGATGAGGCGCGAGCCGGTCGTGCGCAGGTAACGCTTGACGCGGAGCATGTCGAGGGCCGGGATCCCCTCCGTGATGCAGACAATGAGCGCCACCCCTGCGTCCGCCGCCTCGATAATCGCGTCGGGCGCGAGCGGGGGGGGAACAAAAATCACGCTGGCGTCGGGCTTCACCTCGGCGGCGGCCTGCTTCACGGTGTCGAAGACCGGCAGACCCTCGATCTTGGTCCCGCCCTTTCCGGGCGTGACGCCGCCCACGACCTTCGTGCCGTACTCGATCGACTTCTGGGAATGAAAGAGTCCCTGGCTCCCGGTGATCCCCTGGCAGATCACACGAGTTTCTTTGTTCACAAGTATGGACATGCGACCAGGTTCCCTCGAGGTGGGCCGGATGGTGGATGGTGTCCGGGGAGGTACCTTCCACCGGGAGGTCCCGGAGAAAGGGGCGTCATTTACCCGAAGCGCCGTTGCGGAGGCGGAGTATAGCCCGCAAGGCCGCCGGATGACAAGGGTTTACGCGTCTTGGAGGGGCAGAATCGGGCGCCCGGACCGCTCACTGGACCGACTGTACCACCTTCTCGGCGGCGTCGGCCATGCCGCTGGCGGCCATGATCTGCAGACCGGACTCCGCCAGGATCTGCCGCCCTTCCTCCTCGTTGGTTCCCCGGAGGCGCACCACGAGCGGGAGCGCGAGGTTCACCTCGCGGGCCGCCGCCACGATGCCGCCGGCGATGATGTCGCACCGGAGGATGCCGCCGAAGATGTTCACGAGGATGGCCCGCACGTTCTTGTCGGCCAGGATGAGTTTGAAGGCGGTCGCCACGCGGGCCTGATCGGCGCCGCCGCCGACATCGAGGAAGTTCGCCGGCTCGCCCCCCTGCTGCTTGATCAAATCCATCGTGGCCATGGCGAGCCCGGCGCCGTTCACCATGCAGCCGATATTTCCATCGAGCGAGACGTACGAAAGGTCGTGCTTCGAGGCCTCCAGCTCCTGCGGATCCTCCTCGCTCTCGTCGCGCATGGCCGCGACGGCCGGATGGCGGTAGAGCGCGTTGCCGTCGAAGTTCATCTTGGCGTCGAGGGCGAGCACGTCGCCCTCCTTCGTGATGACGAGCGGGTTGATCTCGGCCATCGATCCGTCGTTCTCGACGAAGGCGCGGTAGAGCGCCAGGATGGCGGGGACGGCCTTCTTCACGAGATCCTTGCCGAGCCCGAGGCCGAAGGCCAGCTGGCGCGCCTGGAAGGGCTGCATCCCGAGCAGCGGATCGACGAAGACCTTGAGGATCTTCTCCGGCGTCCGTGCGGCGATCTCCTCGATCTCGACACCGCCCTCGGCGCAGGCCATGACCACGATCTTCTCGGTCGCGCGATCCATCGTTACGCCGAGATAAAGCTCGCGAGCGATGTTGCACCCCGCCTCGACGAGCACGCGGTGAACCTCCTTGCCCCCGGGGCCGGTCTGGTGGGTGACGAGCTGCATGCCGAGGATCTTCTCCGCGGCAGCCTTCGCCTCGGCGGGGTTCTTGGCGATCATGACGCCGCCCCCCTTCCCCCGGCCGCCGGCGTGAATCTGGGCCTTCACCACGACCGTGCCGCCGCCCAGCTCCTTCGCGATGGCTTCCGCCTCAGCCGGCGTGGTTGCCACGCGTCCGGCCGGGACCGGCACACCGTATTTCTTCAAAATTTCCTTTCCCTGGTACTCGTGCACATTCATCAGGTAATCCTTTAAAGTGGGAGATAAAGAAAGGGAGTCGGATCTGTCTAGTTAAACCCCGGTCCGGCCTCCGTCAATAGGAGGCGATCATGCCTGCAGCGTCGTTCAAGGAGATCGAGAAGACCTTTCACGAGCGGGTGAGCCGCATCGTCTGGTGCACGGTCACGACAGTTGATACGAAGGGACGGCCGCGCTCGCGGCTGCTTCACCCGATCTGGGAGGGCGCGACAGGCTGGATTGCCACCGGGCGCCAGACGCTCAAGGCGAAACACCTCGCGGGAAATCCCTACGTGTCGCTCACCTACTGGGATCAGAACCAGGAGCAGGTCTACGCCGACTGCCGCGCCGAGTGGATCGACGAGCCGGGCGTGAAGCGGCGCATCTGGGATCTCCTGAAGGAGACACCCTCGCCGATGGGCTATGACCCCGGCGCGTTCTGGAAGGACGTGGACGACCCCGGCTACGGGGTGCTCAAGCTCACCCCCTGGCGCATCGAGCTGTTCTCGCTGGCGGATCTTGCGAGCGGCACGCCGCCCACCGTCTGGCGCCCCTAAAGTAAAGGGGTCTGACCCCATTAATTAAGTCGAATTACGCTGCGGATGGCCTCGCCGGCGTGCAGGAGGTCGAAGGCGCGGTTGATCTCCTCGAGGGGCATCGTGGCGGTGACGAGCTCGTCGATCTTGATGCGCCCGGCCATGTAGCGATCGACGTAGCGCGGCAGCTCCGTGCGCCCACGGATGCCGCCAAAGGCCGTCCCCTTCCAGACGCGCCCCGTCACCAGCAGAAACGGCCGCGCGTGAATCTCCTTCCCCGCTCCGGCCACGCCAATGATCACCGACTCTCCCCAACCCTTGTGCGCGCACTGCAGCGCCTGCCCCATCAGCTCGACGTTCCCGATGCACTCGAAGGAGTAATCGACGCCGCCGTCGGTGAGGTCAATCACCGCCTGCACCACGTCGCCGATCTCTGATGGATTTAGAGCATCCGTGGCGCCGAGCTGGCGCGCAAGCTCGAACTTCTTCGAATTCAGATCGATGGCGATGATCCGGTCGGCCCCCGCCATGACCGCCCCCTGGATGACCGAGAGGCCGATGCCTCCCAGCCCGAACACCGCCACCGTGGAGCCCGGCGTCACCTTCGCGGTGTTGAGCACGGCGCCGATGCCCGTAGTAATGCCGCAACCGAGCAGGCAGACCTTGTCGAGGGGGGCGTCCTTGCGAATCTTCGCCAGCGAGATTTCAGGCACCACCGTGTGCGTGGCGAAGGTCGAGGTGCCCATGTAGTGATGGATCATCTTCCCGTTCTGCGAGAGACGGCTCGTGCCGTCGGGCATGAGCCCCTTCCCCTGGGTCTCGCGAATTCGCTGGCACAGATTGGTCTTTCCCGAGAGACAGAACTTGCATTCGCGGCACTCAGGCGTGTAGAGCGGGATCACATGGTTGCCTTCCTGCACGCTCTTCACGCCGGGCCCCACCTCCTCCACCACGCCCGCCCCCTCGTGGCCCAGAACGGCGGGGAACAGCCCCTCGGGGTCGGCGCCGCTCATCGTGTAGGCGTCGGTGTGGCAGACCCCCGTCGCCGCCAGGCGCACGAGGCACTCGCCGGCCTTCGGCCCCTCCAGATCGATCTCGGCGATCTCCAGCGGCTTCTTCGGCTCGCGGCAGACCGCGGCCTTGATCTTCATCGTACGACGCTCCTCTCTCGATAATAGTGATCCTTGAGCGAGTGTATCGCGGACGGCGGCCGCGTTGAAGGGGCCGCCGGTCCATCCGCCCCACGTAAAAAAAGAGGAGGCCTTCCGGCCGCCTCGGCGTTTTGGAATCTCAGCGCCCCACGGGCGCACCCGCGGAACTACTTGGGATCCATCTCGTCGATCACGCGGCCGAAGCGCTTCTCGCCGCGCTTCTTCCAGTCGCCGGAATGATATGCGTAGCCCGCTACCAGCGGGAAGGTGACCGTGGCCTCGCCGAAGACCATCTGCTCATTCCGTAGATCAACCTTGCCCCAGCTGTGCGCCTCCTGCAGCGTCGAGCCGGAGAGCGCGCCGTCGCGCTCGTCCGCGACGGTGAGCTGGATGGCGTAGCGGTGCATCGGCCGGTTGTGCCCCACGAACTTGGCCGACACCGTGGCGTCCTGCGCGAAGTTCTTGGGCACGCCCCCGCCCACCATCAGGATCCCCGTCTCCTTCGCGGCGATCTTCAGCTTCGTCAGCTCGAGGAAGTCCTTCACCGAGTCGATCGAGAGCTTCTCACCCTTCGCGTACCACTGGTGATGCACGAGGCCGAACCCAGCCGAGCAGTCGCTGAAGGCAGGCACGAAGATCGGAACGTCTTTCTCGTAGCAAGCCTGCACGACCGACTCGGGATTCTTGCCGTGCTTGGCGAGATAGCTCCCCATCTCGCGAATGAATTCACGGGAAGAGTACGGGCGCTTGGGGAGAGACTCGGCGATCTCGGCGATGGTGCGATCGCAGACGTCCAGCTCCTCGTCGTCCATGTAGTGGTCATAGACGCGATCGATGCTGAGCTGCTCCAGCTCCGAGTCGTCGGCCCTGGGATCTCCCTGGTAGTGTGAGAAGCCAAGCCCCTCGAAGAAGTCCTGGTCGACCATGATGGCGCCCGTGGAGACGATCGCATCGACCATGTCGTGCTTCACCATGTCGTAGACGATCTTCTTCAGCCCCGCGCCGAAGATCGAGCCCGCCAGCGTCAGGATGATGGTGCAGTCCTTGTCGCGCAGCATGCGGGCGTAGATCTCCGCGGCGCGGCCGAGATTCCGGGCCTGAAACGCGGTCTTCGCCATGCCATCCACGAGCGGCCGCACGTCGACCTGCT
>JAUYMQ010000072.1 GCA_030698575.1 Deltaproteobacteria bacterium | reverse complement strand
GGACCTACTCGTCCGTCTTCGTGGCCGGCGCCCTCACCCTCGAGATCGAGAAGCGCTGGCCCGCGCCCAAGTTCTAGGCGCCAGGGGCTGCGATGGCGGACGGTGAGCGTCGACAATCTCTTTTTAAACGGGCGCTTTCATGGCAGTCGTAACCAAAACTTTCAAGCTTTCGACGCAGGGGGAGAGCGAGATCCACGACGTGACCGAGGAGGTCGCGGAGGGGGTGCGGCGGTCGGGAGTAACTTCGGGAACCGTGACGATCTTCGTCTCGGGCAGCACGGCGGCGCTCACCACGATCGAGTTCGAGGACGGCGTGGTCCGCGATCTCACCGACGCGATCGAGCGGCTGGCGCCCCGCGACATTCACTACGCCCACGACGCGCGCTGGGGCGACATGAACGGCTACAGCCACGTCCGCGCGAGCATGCTCGGCCCCAGCCTCGTGGTGCCCTTCAGCGACGGGAAGCTGCTGCTGGGAACCTGGCAGCAGATCGTCCTCATCGACTTCGACAACCGCCCCCGCAAGCGCGAAATCATTCTGCAGGTGATGGGCGATTAGAACCGGGGCCAGGCTTGACTTATTGACTTGTTGGGCTTGGTTCCATTTACCATTCAGGAGATCCCGAGATGAGCAGAAAAGTTTACGTCGTTGGCGTTGGCATGACGAAGTTTGAGAAACCCGGCTCGAAGGAGTGGGACTATCCGGACATGGCGCGGGAGGCCGGCACGAAGGCCCTCGAGGACGCCAACATCTCCTTTGATCAGATCGAGCAGGTGGCCGTCGGCTACTGCTACGGCGACTCCACCTGCGGCGAGCGTGCGGTCTACGAGCTCGGCCTCACGGGCGTCCCCATCTACAACGTGAACAACAACTGTTCCACCGGCTCGACGGCGCTCTTCATGGCGAAGCAACTCGTGGAAGGCGGGATCGTCGACTGCGCGATGGCCCTTGGCTTCGAAAAGATGGAGAAGGGTTCGCTGGGCGCAAAGTATACCGATCGCACGAACCCGATCGACAAGCACTTCATGCTGATGGTCGAGCTGCGCGGTTTAGACAAAGCGCCCCCGGCGCCCCAGATGTTCGGAAACGCCGGTCGCGAGCACATGGAACTCTACGGCACGACCAGGGAACATTTCGCGAAGATTGGCTGGAAGAACCACAAGCACTCGGTAAACAACCCCTACTCGCAGTTCCGGGAAGAGTATTCCTTCGAGGAAATCCTGTCCGCACCGGTCGTCTACGAACCGCTTACCAAGCTGCAGTGCTGCCCCACTTCGGATGGGGCCGGTGCCGCCATCCTGGCCAGCGAGTCGTTCGTTGAAAAGCACGGGCTCCAGAAGCAGGCTGTCGAGATCGCCGGCATGGCGATGGTGACCGACACGCCGGCGAGCTTCGATGAGAAGAGCTGCATCAAGATGGTCGGCTATGACATGACGCGCCTTGCCGCCCGGAAGGTGTACGAGCAATCCGGATTCGGCCCCGAGAACCTGGACGTGGTGGAGCTGCACGACTGCTTCAGCTGCAACGAGCTTATCACCTACGAGGCGCTCGGGCTCTGCCCCGAGGGAAAGGCGGGGGAGTTCGTCGATTTGGGCGCCCAGACCTATGGCGGGCAGGTCGTTGTGAACCCCTCCGGCGGGCTCATCTCGAAGGGCCATCCCCTGGGTGCCACCGGCCTGGCACAGTGCGCCGAGCTCAGCTGGCAACTCCGCGGCGAGGCCGACAAGCGTCAGGTGAAAGACGCCAGGGTGGCGCTCCAGCACAACCTGGGCCTGGGCGGCGCCGCCGTCGTCACCCTGTACCGGGGGCCGGCGGCCGCATAGCGTGTGGGTAGCGAATTATTGTTGAGGACGGCGTGCTGCGCGATCTGACCGATGCGATCGAGCGGCTGGCGCCTCGCGACATTCACTACGCCCACGACGCGCGCTGGGGCGACTTGAACGGCTACAGCCACGTCCGCGCGAGCATGCTCGGCCCCAGCCTCGTGGTGCCCTTCAGCGACGGGAAGCTGCTGCTCGGAACCTGGCAGCAGATCGTCCTCATCGACTTCGACAACCGCCCCCGCAAGCGCGAAATCATCCTGCGGGTGATGGGCGATTAAAACCGGGGCCAGGCTTGACTTATTGACTTGTTGGGCCGGCCGTGGTTTTTCTGCCCGATTTTCTGCCTCGATTCTTCACTTTTCATAAGCCGTTCTGATGGTCGCTCCCTTCAATGTTTTTTGGGGCGGATGCTTCGAGCCGGGCGTCCGGAAGCGATCACCCCCGTCTGGTATGATTCCTGATTGGATTTTTGACGCTGGAATTGGGTTTGTGGGACGTTGAGCGGATCAGGAGGGGGATTGCGTGGAGCGCCGCCCTACATCCGACTGTCGTGGAGTGGGCCTGGGTGTGCTCAACAAGTCGATCAAATCGGGCCTGACCTCGATCATCGCTTGCCTGATCGTGGCGGCCGCTGTTTCATGTCAGGACGGGATTGCTGAAGGGGAAGCAATGGTTATCGAGATCGAGATATTCGCTCAGTACTGTGATGGATTTCATATAGATCAAGGTTTGTT
>JAUYMQ010000069.1 GCA_030698575.1 Deltaproteobacteria bacterium | reverse complement strand
GTTCGGCACATAAATCGAGCCCGCCAGAACTTGCCTGGCGGGCTCGTCGCGCGGAGGGTTTCCGCGATGGTCGGATTGGTGGAGGCGGCGGGAATCGAACCCGCGTCCGAAAAGCTTTAATCGCGAGGCACCACATGCTTCTTCCGGGTTTGAATTCGCCGCGAGGAACTCCCCCGGACAGGATTCCCTCGAGGCTAGCCCACCTGCCTCTCATGGCGCGACGGGTAGGCATCGTCACGCCACCAGCCTGCTAGCGTTGTGCCCCTACCGATTAGCAGGCGTCCTCGGCAGGGACACTCACTGGCTTAAGGGTTAGTTAAGCAGCGAGAGCGTAGTTGTCGTTGGCAGTTGACAATTTCCCGCGTGTTTTACGAGCCCACGGGACCTCGGCATGCGCCTCGGATCTCGGTCTCTCCGTCGAAGCCAGTACGCCCCCTTAAAATCGAAGTTCATGGGGTCAGACCCCGAGTTGAGATCTGACCTGCCAGTTTGAGGCCCTGGGGTCTGACCCCTCAGGACCCCTTCATTATAAGCACATCTGCGGCCGGGGAAACCCCCCTCTTCTTCCCTATCGGCCTGAAGCCTTCTCCCCCGTAGCAAGCACCACCTCGGCCGGAAGCACGACCTGGCCGTTCTCGACGGCGCCCTCGAGCACCTCGATCATCGCCTCATCGAGGCGCCGGCGCTGCGCCTCCTCCAACCGCGCCAGCACTGGCGGGAGCGACGCCATGAGGCGCTTCAGCACGCCCCAGGTCTCGGCGGGCCCGCGGCCCCAGCCCATCGTAACGGCCTTGCGCGTCTCTTCCACCGCGTCGAAGCCCGCCGCGCGAAACACTTCGGCCAGCGCGCCTTCCGCGCCGAGCCGGGTAGCCGACGGGGCGTCGGGGTCTGGCGGCGGCAGTTCGATGATCTTCCCGAGCACCCGCGGGATGAGGGCGAACATCGCGTTGCGCTCCGGCTGGCCCCACACCAGCATCGCCGCGCGGCCGCCGGGCTTGAGCACGCGAAGGGCCTCCGAGAGGCCCTGGATCGGGTCGACGAAGAGCATGGCGCCGAAGCGCGAGGTCACGCGGTCGAAGGTCGCGTCGGGAAAGGGCAGCTCCTCGGCATCGGTCGTCTGCGCCTCGAAATTTTCGAGCCCTCGGCGCGCGGCCCGCTCATTCGCACCGGCGACCATCTCGGGCGACTGATCCGTGGCTACCACGCGCCCACCGGGGCTTACCTTGGTCGCGATGCTAAGGGCGGGATCGCCGGGGCCCGAAGCGAGATCGAGCACCGTCTGGCCGGGCGCAAGCTTCGCCCCGGCGATGAGCAACTCGGTGAAGACGCCGTTGATCTTCTCCAGCTCGTCGGCGAAGCCGGTCCACATTTCGGCGGCCGCCGACCATTGCGCCAGCGAACGGGCGCGCTCCTTCGTTGAATCTGAGATGGCCACTTGGTTCCTTTCACGAGGGGGGTCAGGCCCTCTTTCAGCGCCAGTAAGGGGGACAGTCCCTCCCGCGAACAGGCGGGTTCGCTCGCGCTGCAGCGGGGACAGTCCCCCTTACTGGCGGGAGCGCTTCACCGCGCGGGCGATCTCGCGGCTTGCTTCGCGGCTCTTCTGGTCGGCGCGTTTGTCGTAGAGTTTCTTGCCGCGGCCGAGCCCCAGCTCGATCTTCGCCTTCCCGTCCTTGAAATACATGCGCAGCGCGACGAGCGTGAGCCCCTTCTCGCGCGTCTTGCCGAGCAACCGCCGTATCTCGGCCTTGTGCAGCAGGAGCTTTCGCGGCTGGGTCGGATCGTAAGTCGATGTGTCGGAGTGGCTGTAAGGGCTGATGTGGGCTTTCATCAGGAAGGCCTCGCCGTCCTTCACGGCGGCGTAGGCGTCGCCCAGGTTGGCGCGCCCGGCCCGGAGCGATTTCACCTCGGGGCCGGTCAGCACCATCCCCGCCTCGTAGGTGTCCTCGATGTGGTAGAGGTGGCGCGCTTTCTTGTTCTGGCAGATGACCTTGATAGCCATGCGGCTGGCGCCTCAGCCCTGCGCGCGCGAGGGTTCGCTGGGGTCGGGCTGGGCGGGGGCGGGCGTGGATGCTGCGGTTCCGGCCGGCGCCGCAAGCGATTCAGGCTGCGCGGCCGCCGCGCCGGCGGCGCGCTCGGGCGGAACCACGATGCCGCCGCTCATGACGAGCTTGAAAGCTTCCTCGACCGTCATGTCCAGCGGAATGGTCTTCTCTACGGGCACCATGATGTAGAAGCCGGTCGTGGGGTTGGGTGTAGTGGGAATGAAGACGTTGATCACGTTCTCCTTCGTCTTGGTCTGCACTTCGCCTGCGGCCCGGCCCGTCACGAAGCCGATCGAGTAGACGCCAGGGTGCGGGAACGGAACCAGCGCGACGCCTCGGAAATCCTTGTGCTCCTTCCGCACCACCGTCTCCATGAGCTGCTTCACAGCGCCGTAGACGTTCCGGACGAAGGGGATGCGCGCAATGACCGACTCGCCCAGCGCCATCACCCTGCCGGCGATGAAGCTCCGGGCGAACGCGCCCACGAGTAACACGATGGCGACGGTGAAGATGGCCCCCAGGCCGTAGTAGTGGCTCGGGAGAACGGCGTCGGGGACGACGGCCTTGAGCACCGCCGGGAGGAAGATGTTGTCCATCGCCCGGATGATGAACAGCAGCACCCAGATTGTGACGAGGAGCGGCACGAGCGTGAGCAGCCCCGCCATGAAATAGTTGCGGAAGACCTCGCGCATCTGATGCAGAAACGCCCGGGTGCGGCCGGGCTTCGTGTCGCTGGGTGGGGCCATCTTCGTCTCTCCAGTGGGCTAATCGCTACTATATAGGATAATCAAATCCTGGGGTCAGGTCTTGAATTTGACCGGAAACCGGAAAAGAGAGCCCCGCGGCGGCGCCGCGAGGCTCGGGAGGGAAGCGGGAGGGCGAAATTAGCGTGCGCCGCGCGCCATGGAGGTCAAATTTTAGACCTGACCCCGTGAATTTTAGTTGATGGCGAGGAGGCGGATGTCCTTGCGGATGCGGTTCTGCGCGTCCACGTAGACCAGGCGCGGCTCGTGCACGCGAGCCTGGGCGTCGTCCATCTCGGTGTAGCTGGCGATGATAATGAGATCGCCCTCCTGGACGAGATGCGCCGCGGCGCCGTTGATGCCGATCACACTTGACCCGCGATCGCCCTCGATCACGTAGGTCTCGAGGCGGTTGCCATTGGTCACGTCGAAGATCGCCACCTTCTCGTACTCGACGAAATCGGCCGCGTCCATCAGATCGCGGTCGATGGTGATCGACCCTTCATAGTGCAAATCCGCCTCGGTTACGGTCGCGCGATGAATCTTCGACTTCAGCATGAAGCGGTTCACGGCTGCGCCTCCTGTTCAGGCGTCGCGGCTCACGGGGAGTCCGCGCGCGATTTGGGGTCAGACCCCGACGTTGCTTACTTGATCAGTCAGCTCGACCCTGGGGTCAGACCCCAGTCCGACCCCTTAATTAAAGGGGTCTGACCCCATTATTTTAGCGTTGTCGATGAGACGGGTGCCGCGCACGCAGACGGCGAGCAGCAACCGGGCCTCCCGGCGAATGTCTTCCACCTCTTCCAGCGTTTCCGGATCCGCCAAGGCGACGTACTCGATCTCGTTTTGCGGGTACGCCTCGATTATCTCCCGCGCCGCCTTCACGATCGCCGCCGCCGATCGCTCGCCGGCCGCCGTCATCTGACAGGCCCGGCCCAGCGCCCGCGAGAGCGAGAGCGCCGCATCGCGATCGTCCGGCGCGAGATAGACGTTGCGTGAGCTCATCGCGAGGCCATCGGCCTCGCGCACCGTCTCGACCCCGACGATCTCCACGTCGAGGTTCAGGTCGACCGTCATTCGGCGGACGACCTGGAGCTGCTGGAAATCCTTCTCGCCGAAAAGAGCGAGGTGCGGCTTCACCGCCTGGAA
>JAUYMQ010000061.1 GCA_030698575.1 Deltaproteobacteria bacterium | reverse complement strand
CCTACGCTATCAACCGGAAGGAGATTGTCGACGGGGTGCTGATGGGGCTCGGGGTTCCCGGGGTGAGCCCCTACGTCCCCTCGACCCGGTGGTTCAAAGAGGGGCTCGAGGCCTACCCCTACGATCCGGAGAAGGCCAGGGCGCTTCTGGCCGAGGCGGGCTGGCGGGACAGCGACGGGGACGGGGTGCTGGACAAGGGGGGGAAGCCTTTCACCTTCGAGCTTCTTACCAACAACGGGAACATGGAGCGCCGGAACACCGCGGTGATCATCCAGCAGCGGCTCGATAAGGTCGGGATCAAACTGTCCATCCGCGAACTGGAGTGGGCGGCGCTCATCAATGACTTCATTGACAAGAAGAAGTTCGAGGCCATCGTTCTCGGCTGGGGGATCGGCCTCGATCCTGATCAGTACGACATCTGGCACAGCTCCAAGACCGGCCCCAAGGAGTTCAACTTCATCTCCTACAGCAACCCGGAAGTCGACGAACTACTGGAGCAGGGAAGGCGTCGCTGCGATCCGGATGAACGAAAACGGATCTACGATCAGCTCCAGGAGATCATGGCGGAGGATCAGCCGATCCTTTTCCTCTACGTTCCCTACGCCCTCGTCACGGTGCACAAGCGGTTTCATGGCATCGTGGAGAAGCCCCTGGGGATCAGCGACCGCTGGTGGAACCAGTGGTACGTGCCGGCGCCGCTGCAGCGCCAGGCGATGGCCCCCTGAGGTCGGATGCTCACTCACCTCGCCAGGCGCCTCGTGTTCATGATCCCGCTCCTGTTCGGGATTACGCTCATCAGCTTTGCCGTCATCCACCTCGCGCCCGGCGAGCCCGTCGGACTGGACACCTCGCTCAACCCGAAGGTGAGCGCCGAGGCGCGCGAGAGAATCCGGCAGATTTACCACCTCGACGAGCCTGTGCCGGTGCAGTACTGGCGCTGGTTGAAACGCCTGGCCGTGCTCGATTTCGGTGAGTCCTTCTCGGCCGACAGGCGCCCGGTGCTGGACAAGATCCTCGAGCGAATCCCCATAACGCTCGCCCTGAACGTGCTTTCCCTCATCCTCATACTCGCAGTGGCGACACCCCTCGGGGTCTACTCGGCCGTGCGCCAGCACACGCTCTTCGACCGCGTTTCCACGGTGTTCGTTTTCATCGGATTCGCGATCCCCACGTTCTGGCTGGCGCTCCTTCTCATGATCCTGTTCGGCGTCGAACTGGGCTGGCTTCCCATATCGGGAATCCGGTCGCTCGACCACAACTCCCTTTCCGCGCCGGCGAAGATCTGGGACTACTCGCGACACCTGGCCATGCCCGTGTTCGTGTCGGCCTTCGGAGGACTGGCAGGCCTCTCGCGCTACATGCGGTCGAACATGCTCGAGGTCGTCCGGCAGGACTACATCACCACCGCCAGGGCCAAGGGTCTGACCGAGGAGGCCGTAATCTACCGCCACGCCCTGCGCAACGCGCTGCTCCCGGTAGTGACCATCCTCGGGCTTTCGATTCCGGCGCTCATCGGCGGTTCGGTGATCTTCGAGACGATCTACGCGATCCCCGGGATGGGCCAGCTCTTCTACCAGAGCGTGCTCAGCCGGGACTACCCGCTTGTGATGGGCGTGCTGGTGATCGGCGCTGTTCTGACATTGATTGGAAATCTTGTCGCCGATCTTTGCTACGGGCTGGTTGATCCCCGAATAAGGACGGGCCGATGATGACCGCCTTCAGGGACGTGGCGCGCAACCCCCTGGCACTTGCCGGATCGGTCACGGTGGGGCTGCTCGTTCTGGTGGCGGTCCTGGCGCCGCTGCTCGCCCCCTACGATCCCTCCGCGATCGACGCTTCGCTCATCCTGACTGCGCCTAGCGAGGAGCATGTCTTCGGCACCGACGAGCTGGGGCGCGATGTGGCGTCCCGCATGATCTACGGCGCGCGGATCTCTCTCTCTGTCGGTTTCGTGGCCGTCGGCATCTCGGTGATCATCGGGTGCATCGTGGGGGCGCTGGCGGGCTACTACGGCGGTTGGGTGGACGCGCTGGCGATGCGGTTCACCGACATCATGCTCTGCTTTCCCACCTTCTTCCTCATCCTGGCCGTGATCGCGTTCCTGCAGCCGTCGATCTGGAACATCATGATTGTCATCGGCGTGACCTCCTGGATGGGGGTGGCGCGGCTGGTGCGGGCCGAGTTTCTCAGCCTGAAGGAGCGCGAGTTCGTCCTTGCGGCCCGCTCGCAGGGGATCGGGGACGGCCGCATTATCTTGCGCCACATCCTCCCGAACGCCATGGCGCCGGTCTATGTCTCGGCCATCCTGGGGGTTGCCGGGGCCGTGCTGCTCGAATCGGGACTCTCCTTTCTGGGCCTCGGAGTCCAGCCGCCCACCCCCTCCTGGGGCAACATCCTGACGGCGGGAAAGGACAACATCGAGATCGCCTGGTGGCTCTCGGTTTTTCCAGGCCTCGCCATCCTCCTGACCGTGCTGGCTTACAACCTGCTCGGCGAGGGGATCCGCGATGCCTTCGATCCCCGTCTGCGCGTAGGGCGGGGGGCGAAGAGCTGATGACCGCGCCACTCCATTCCCGCGCCCCCGGTGCCGATAGAGAAGGATCCGCACGGCGCGCGATCCGGGCCTGTGAGTCCCGGGGCCACGGGCGGCCCAGGGGAGGTTCTCATGAAGGAGAGGAAGCAGCTCGGCGAGATTCTCCTCGAATCGGGAAGCATCGACGAGATAAAGCTCGCCAAGGCGCTCACGGACCAGCGGCGCTGGGGCAACCGCCTCGGGACTTCGCTCATCCGCCTGGGCTACATCGACGAGACGACGCTTACACGCTGCCTGGCCAGGCAGTACGGACTGCCCGGGGTGAACCTCGACAAGGTTGTTCCCCAGCCGGAGGCTCTCGCGGCGCTGCCGCGTGAGATCGCCAGGAGCCGCCTCGCGCTGCCGCTGGCCATTGCCCGGACCCCTGATGGAAGGACCATTCTCCGCGTGGCGATCGGTGATCCTCAGAACCTCGAGTGCCTCGACGAGATCCGCTTTGCAACCAGCTACCCGCTCCAGGTGCTGATCGCCAGCGACCACGCGGTCCTGAAGGCCATCGACCAGCACTATTTCGGTAACAAGCAGGCGGTGCGGTCCGTTCGGCCCACGGACACGCCGGCGATTCATGGGGAGGATGCCGGGGGCGAGATGCAGATAGTCAGGGGCGCCTTCGAGGAACTGGCCGAGACGGAGCGGGTTCGCGGGGAAGGCCACGCGGCTCCGGCGGAGATCGTCGATGCCCCGGAGGCGCAGGAGGAGCCCGAGCCGCCTCGCCCGGCCAGAGCGTCCGCTGCGGGCGCCGAGGCCCTGGTGCATCTGAAGGCCCTCGTGCGCCTCCTGGCGCACAAGCGGATCATCTCGCTCGATGAACTGAGGGCCGAGCTCCGGCGTCGCTGAAAAGACCCCTCGAACTCATCGCCTCTCTGCGGTAAACTCCCGGTCCCTCTTTGAACTCCCCTCGAACCGATGACGGGTTCCGCTCCGGGCATTCCGGGCGCGGGCCGCAGGAACGCTCGACGCAATGACCCAGCCGCTCCTCGACGTCCGAAATCTGAGGACCGTATTCCGTACGCCCGAAGGGCGGCTCGATGCGGTCGACGGCGTGAGCCTCGAGGTTTACCCCGGAGAGACCCTGGGCATCGTGGGCGAGTCCGGCTGCGGCAAGTCTGTCACCGCTCTGTCGATCCTGCGCCTGATCCCCTCGCCGCCGGGCCGGATCGAGGGTGGCGAGATTTTTTTCGAAGGAGAGGATCTTCTGAAGCTCCCTGCGGGCGCGCTCAGAGACATCCGCGGCAATCAGATCTCGATGATCTTCCAGGAGCCGATGACCAGCCTGAATCCCGTCTTCACCATCGCCAGCCAGATCTCCGAGGCCATCGAGCTCCACCAGAAGCTTTCGAAGGGCGAGGTGA
This sequence comes from Deltaproteobacteria bacterium, assembly GCA_030698575.1. Classification (GTDB taxonomy): domain Bacteria; phylum JAUYMQ01; class JAUYMQ01; order JAUYMQ01; family JAUYMQ01; genus JAUYMQ01. Next base: position 3,501 of record JAUYMQ010000061.1, on the reverse strand, counting down.
AGGACAAGGTGATCGAATCGCTCCACCTCGTCGGCATTCCCAACCCCGAAGAGCGGATGAAGGACTACCCGCATCAGCTTTCGGGCGGAATGCGCCAGCGTGTGATGATCGCCATGGCGCTCTCCTGCAACCCGAAGCTGCTGATCGCCGATGAGCCCACGACAGCGCTCGACGTGACGATCCAGGCCCAGATTCTCGATCTCATCGAACGCCTCAAGAACGAGCTGGGGATGAGCGTGCTGCTCATCACGCACGATCTCGGAATAGTGGCCGAGGTCGCCCAGCGCGTGGCGGTCATGTATGCCGGGCGGATAGTGGAGATGTGCGGCGTGAAGGAGCTCTTCGAGAGGCCGCGCCACCCCTACACGGTGGGCCTCCTGAACTCGCTCCCCAAGCTCGGAAGCGAGAACGCGCCCCGGCAGGGGAGGTTGAACGCCATCCGGGGAACCGTGCCAACGCTCCTTGACCGTACCCCGGGGTGCGCTTTCAGCGACCGGTGCGACCGCGCCATAGAGGCATGTCCGACGACTGATCCCCCGCTCGAGGAGGTGGAGCCCCGCCACTGGGTGGCCTGCCACAACCGGGTGCCGGTGGGCGGCAACGGGAGCGGGTGAACGCCGCCGGGAGCCCCCGGAAGGGGGTCCTTTGGCTCTGGCGCCGGGGAGGAGTCCGAGAATGAGCGAGAACCTCCTGGAGGTGCGGGATCTGCGGAAGTACTTCCCGCTCAGCGCCGGGCTGTTCAGCCGGCGGCGGGGGGAGGTGCGCGCGGTCGACGGCGTGAGCTTCGACCTGGCGGAGGGCGAGACCCTGGGCCTGGTGGGGGAGTCCGGTTGCGGGAAGAGCACCCTCGGCAGGGCCATCCTCCGGCTCATCGAGCCCACCGCCGGGAAGGTGACGTTCCAGGGCGAGGACGTGCTTTCCCTCGACCGCCGTGCGCTGCGGGCCAAACGCAGGCAAATGCAGATAATCTTTCAGGATCCTTACGCCAGCCTGAACCCCCGGATGCAGGTGGGAGATATCGTGGGGGAGGCCCTGACCATCCATGGCATCGCCTCGGGGAGCGAGCGGAGGGAGCGCATCGTGGAGCTCCTTCGCATCGTCGGCCTCGCGCCCGAGGCCTATGGCCGGTATGCCCACGAATTCAGCGGGGGGCAGCGGCAGCGGATAGGCATCGCCCGGGCCCTGGCCGTCATCCCCAAGCTCATCATTGCGGACGAGCCCGTCAGCGCCCTGGACGTCTCCATCCAGGCCCAGATCCTGAACCTCCTGCTCGACCTTCAGGAACGGTTCGAGCTGACCTACCTCTTCATCTCCCACGACCTTCGCGTGGTCAAGAACGTGAGCGATCGGGTGGCGGTAATGTATTTGGGGAAGATAGTTGAATTGGCTGGGCGGGACGCGCTATACAAGGTGCCGCTGCATCCCTATACTCAGGCGCTGCTGTCGGCTATACCCCTGCCGGACCCCCGCCGGAAGAAGCGGCGGATCATCCTTCAGGGGGACGTGCCAAGCCCGATCAATCCTCCGCCAGGCTGCGCGTTCCACACGCGCTGCGCTTATGCGGAGGCTCGTTGCCGGGAGGAATCGCCGGGGTTGAGGGAGATCCTTCCGGGTCATTTCGCCTCTTGCCACTTCGCACCGGACGTGGGAAGAGAGAACGCCGCGAGTTGAGATCGTTTATCGCACACCGCCTCGACGATCTTCACACAGTGACCCATTGGCGCAGGGCGGGGGGGCGGCGCCAGAAGTAATCCGATCCAGAGTTGCTCGATTGGCTCGTTGTCATGATCGTCGGTTCTTCAAATCCGGTTTTTGGGGCTGCCGGCGATCCCGAACTCGACCGTGAATGGAATACACCCTAAGGAGGTTTCGTAATGACCAAAACCCAGTTGATCGAGGCGATTTCCAAGGCCAGCGGCCTGGACAAGAAGAGCAGCAAGGCCGCGCTCGAAGGTCTGACCGCCGTGATCGAGACGACCATCAAGAAGGGGGGAGACGTTCCCCTGACCGGTCTCGGGAAGTTCAGGGTTGCCAAGCGCAAGGCCCGGATGGGACGCAATCCGGCGACCGGTGAGCCTATCAAGATTCCCGCCAAGACGGTCGTGAAGTTCTCCGTCGCGAAGAACCTGAAGGATCTGGTCAAAAAGAGGTGACCAACTCGTCGAGCAGCCACCGCCCCGTGTGCGTGAACCTGCGGGGGCATCACCGGCGTTCTCGATAGTTCGGGAGCGGCCGCCTCCGGCGAGGGGGCGGCCGCTCTTGTTTGCGCCCCGGGGGTCCCCTGGCCCGCCGGGCGAGGGGCGCGTGGAGCGGCCCGTCCCACAATCCGCTCAAACAGGCCCCCCGGGCAGCCGATAAGACTGTATGCGCTTTACGCTTGACGTGGAACGCGGGTTCGAGAATTCTTTAGCAGGGCACTATTCGCCAGGGCGCGGAACCCGAAGAGGGAGGGTATGGCAGGCCGGCTGAATCTCGAGCAGGAGCAGATCTGGTCGTCTCAGAGCGATGATCTGAGCCTTGCGATGTGGGCGTTGGCGGAGGAGGTTGCGACCGAGAGCCTCGATCGAGATGGTTTTCTCGAGGGTCTCCGTGATGTGCTCCGGCTTCTGGAGGCCGAGTTCAGCAGTGAGAGAGTGGCACGCGTGGATGCGTTCGCCGTCGATCTCCTCGGAAACGTCGATCTCTTACCCTTCGATTCGGGGCCGCTCGTGCCGTTGCTCGAACGGGTTTCCTCCATCGAAACACTCATCGGCCCGGAAACCGACGCCGAGCGCGTCAACGGCAAGATTGACGAATTCCTCCGGGAAGTCGACATGCTGATAGTGGAGGGAGACTAGGCCTCCTCCCGAGTTGCCAGGAATCGAAACGGCGCCCCGCGTGGCGGCGATGCTTTTTGCGCGAGGCCGGTTTTAGCATTGAAAGAAGCCGTCGGGCCTTTCGTCGCTCGTCACGTAGGTGTGCCCCCGTTTGTCACGGTAGTGAAGCAACGCCTCGGAGAAGCAGATTTCCTCCTCGCTCAGCCCGTAGACGTCCCGCAGGACAGATCGCTCGAAATCCGACAGCGCGTTGGAGACGCGTTTCTCCGGCGTGAGGGGAAGCGGGCGGCGCGCGCTAGGGCCGTCGCGATCGATCGCTTTCGCGCGATCGGTTCGTTCGCGCCAGGAAAGGAAGATCGCAGAGAGGCCAAGAGCCAGGAGGAAGACTGCGAGAAAAAATGCGGCGAGGTATCCGACCATCATGAGCGGAGTCCGGGAAGGGCGCACCAGAAGTTGGCGGCCGATGGTGCGACTCTAGCGGAAGGGGGAAGGGCGGAGCAAGCGAGAAAAGTTTTACACATTCTGGGGAAAAAAGTTCCCTGGGGAACCCCGTCCGAAAAGGACGGCTGTGAAAAAGGCCTTTGACGGCGGGCAGGTGCAGCAAGATTGGACACGCGCACGAATCTTGCAGTTCCTCCAGAGCGTTCGAATCACAGCCAACCCTCCACGACCGGCTCGCGATGAC
>JAUYMQ010000060.1 GCA_030698575.1 Deltaproteobacteria bacterium | reverse complement strand
GTTCCAGGGCCTTGGCGAGACGGTGGTCAACACCAACACCAAGCTCGGCCTCAAGATCAGCGTCGAGGCTGCTCCCTGGATCCCTGTTGAAGAGGTCCGGATCTTCCGGAACGGCACGCTCATCCAGACGCTGCCGATCCTGTCGAGCAAGATCCTGGGCCATGTCAACCGCTTCAACAAGACCATCAACCTCGAGGGGATCGACGCCGACTCCTACTTCACCGTGGAAGCAGGCGTGAAGATCACCGCGACGGGGGCGCCGGTGAACCCGGCGCTGCTCGCGACCGTGCAGACGATCGAAGACGGCGTCGTGCCGCTAGGCTACACGAACCCGATCTTCGTCGACCGTGACGGTGGCGGATACGTCCCGCCGGGTCTGTAACCCTCAGCCAGTCGCGGCCGCGAGGCCGTGAATAAAAGGCGCCCCCGCGGCATCTCCGCGGGGGCGTTTTTTCTGTTAGAGTCACCTCGCCAAAAACAGAAAAGAAGAGGAGCGCGTTCATGCGTATCGTTGCAGCCTGGTTGATCCTGCTCTCCGTGCTGGCGGCCCCCGCGTCGACGGCGGATGCCGCGGCGCCCCCGGCGGCGGAAGAGGTCAAGGAAGCGGTGGCGCCCCCTGAGGAGAAGGCCGGATCCGCCGAGGCTGAACCTGACGGCGCGGCTCCGACGGCCGCGTCCATCACGGAACCGGGAGCAGGGGAGAGCGCGGCGAAGGGCGTTGATCCGGTGCGCCTGGGAGCGACCGAAAAGGCGTTACGCGCATCATTCGGCGAGGCGCTACGCCCGGCCCCCCTGGAGGTGAAGAAGCACCCCGGCTACGCCTTCATGGAAGAGAAGATGCGCGCCCGGCAGTTGCCGGGTGAAGGGGAGGAGGCCGAGCCTGTCCCCGCGCTGAATCCCTACGAAGGGCAGCAGAGGCTCGTCCGGAAGCTTTCGGGCGGGGATGTGGCGGAGGTCGAGTACGATCTGTTCGCGGGGAAGGTTTACAACATCCGCTGGAAGCTGGCTGATCGGTTCGAGCGAACGATTGTCGAGGATTACGTGGAAGCGGCGACGAAGCGCTACGGCAAGCCGGACTACGATCAGTTCGTCGAGGCGCGCTTCGGTTCGGGCAAGACCGACGTCTCGCGCAGCGGCTGGTCCAGGGACGGCCGTATTATCGAGGTGCGACAGCTTGATCCCAAGAGCGGGGGGCCGGTCTACGTGACGGTCGGTGATCGGAAGGCTTACGACGCCATCGTGGCGGCCAGGGGGGTTATCGCCCCGTCACCCCAATCGATGGGGCCGTGGTGGGAGCGGCCCGCCAAGCAGTACGAGCCCATGTCGAAGAAAGAGCGGGAGGCCCTGCTCGCTGCCTTCGGCGCGGTCCTGGATCAGACAGCCTTCTAGCGGCGCTCGCCGAAAGCGAAAGCCCCGGCAGGGGCCGGGGCTTTCAGCGCTACCGGTTCGCTTCTCACTTTGCGGTCACCGCCACGAAGCTCGGGTCGTCCTGCGTGTCGAGGATCGCTTTCACCTCGTCGCCTGAATTGTCGTCCAGGGCCTTCTTCAGTTCGATCATGACCACCGTGTCGTCGGCGCAGCTCGTGATCCACGCGAACTTCCCGGTTGCATCCACCGCCATAGCGCAGGCATCGGGATCCGCCCCGCCGCCCGATCCGTAGAGATAGTTCGTGGCCAGCTCCCCCTTCTTCACGTCATAGATCGAGTAGTCCCCTTCGAAGTCCTTTCCCCCCGGAGCCAGACTGCGATCCTTGTGCAGGATCAGCACCATCTTTCCGTCGGGGGTGGCGGCGACGTCCACCGGTTCGAAGCCGAGTGGCACGTCGAGGACCGTAAGGTTTCTCAAGTCGATGATGGACAGGTCATTCGAACCGATGTTGATCACGTAGGCCATGGTCTGCTTCACGTTCATGGCCAGTTTGGTCGGCCGATCCCCGACGCGGATGTCCATGACGACCTCCGGCTTGCGGGCGTCGATGAGCGTGACGGTATCGGAATCGGTGTTGATGACCAGGACCTTTCCCTGCGGGCCGGCCCAGGCCGGGCGGGGAGCGATGAGCAGCGGAACGGCCAGACACGCCACCAGCGCGGCGGCAAGGATCTTCGCCTGCATAAGGGACTCCAAGCGTGACACTGGGGGGGAAGCACGAGAGGCGGAAAAGAGGAGGGACTTTTCCATGTTCACGCGGCGGAGTCAACCTAAAAAAGAAGAATCCGCCACAAAGGGGCGTTTAACAAGAGGAATTAAATCTACGGGCGGTAGGGCGTTGCCGGGGGCCCCAGGCGGTGGGGGAGGGTGGCGTAGGCCAGGCCGGCCCATTCGCACAGGAGGGGCCGGGTCTCGCGCGGGTCGATGATCTCCTCGATGAGAAAGCTCTCGGCGGTCCGGAGCGGCGAGCGGACGGCCTCGAGGCTGTCGAGGATCTTTTTTCGCAGCGCCTCCGGGTCGGCGGCCTCGGCAAGCTGGCGCCTGAAGGCCGCTTCGATTCCCCCCTCCAGCGGGAGCGAACCCCAGTCGCCGCTGGGCCAGGCGAGGCGCAGATCGGGATCGCCCCGGTCGACCATGGCCGCACCGGCCACGCCGAAG
>JAUYMQ010000053.1 GCA_030698575.1 Deltaproteobacteria bacterium | reverse complement strand
CATCGAGATCAGCCCGCCGACCATCAAGATGACCTTCAGCGTGAACGCGTCGCCCTTCGCCGGGCGCGAGGGGCGCTATTGCACCTCGCGGCAGCTTCGCGACCGCCTTTTCCGCGAGCTGCGGACCAACGTGAGCCTGCGCGTCGAGAAGACCGACGCGCCGGACATCTTCAAGGTCAGCGGGCGAGGCGAGCTGCATCTGGCCATTCTCATCGAGACGATGAGGCGAGAGGGGTACGAGATGCAGGTCTCGCGCCCCGAGGTGATCACGCGCCAGATCGACGGCGTTCTCCAGGAGCCGATCGAGGACGTCGTCATCGAGCTGCCCGAGGCGATGAGCGGGAGCATCATCGAAAAGCTCAACACCCGCCGCGGCCGCATGGTCCACATGGCCAAGCGGCCCGAGGGGCGCGTGCGGATCGACTACGAAATTCCGGCGCGAGGGCTCATCGGCTTCCGGACGGAGTTCCTGGTGGAGACGCGGGGCGAGGGGGTGCTGTACGCGATCTTCAAGGGGTACGAGCCCTGGAAGGGAGAGATCGCCCAGCGGACCTACGGCGTGCAGATCTGCGACCGCCAGGGAGAGACGGTAATTTACGGGCTGTACGGGCTCCAGGAGCGCGGCGCGCTGATTGTGGGGCCCGGCGTGGCCGTCTACGCGGGGCAGATCATCGGCATCCACGCCAAGGGGCAGGACATCGAGGTCAATCCCACTCGCACGAAGAAGCTCACCAACATGCGCTCGAGCGGCGCCGACGACGCACTGCGGCTCACGCCGCCCCGGCTACTCACTCTCGAGGGGGCGCTGGAGTTCATTGCCGACGACGAACTCGTCGAAGTGACCCCGAAGTCGATCCGCGCCCGCAAGAAGCTCCTCACCGAGAACGAGCGCAAGCGCGCCGGCAAGCGCTGACCAGGACTCTCACTTCCTGACGCGCCCGAGGGCCCTGAACAGCGCCGCCAGAGCGACGGCCCCGCAGAGCATCGCGCCGATCCCGACCGCCGTACGCAGTCCCGCTGCTTCTGCAAGCCCACCCATCCCCAGCGTTCCGAGCGACCAGAGCCCCACGTCGATCTGAAAGAGGCTTGTCACGCGGCCCCGGAGTGCGTCGGGGGTGCGCGTCTGGACGAGCGACGATGCCAGTGTGCGCTGCGCAAGGTGCAGAGCGCCGAGGAGCACGAGGAAGAGGATGGCGATCCCGAGTGTCGGCGAGGCGGCGAACCCACCCAGCGCCAGCGCGAGCCCCAGCGTGACCAGCGGAAGGATGCGCGGAACGGCGCGGGCGTTCCCGAAGCGCGCCAGCGTCAGGGTGCTTGCGAGCGCCCCGATGCCGGGCGCCGCCATGAGGAGCCCGAAGGTGCCCGGGCCGCCGCCAAAGATGTCGCGGGCGAACGCGGGCGCGAGCCGCGCATAGCCTAGCGCGAAGAACGCCACGGCAAAGGTCAGCCCCACGGCCTGACGCACATCCGGCTCACTCCAGACAAAGCGAATCGCCTGCCTGAACCGCTGGTCGCCGTCCCCCCGCTTCCGCTCAGTCCGCGGCACGTCCATTGCGAGCAGCATCCAGAACATCGGTGCGAAACTCACCGCGTTGATCCACAGACAGCCCGCTACGCCCAGCCAGGCAACGAGCGTGCCCCCCACCGCCGGCCCGATCGCGCGCGTCAGGTTGAAGGCCGCGGAGTGAAGGGCGATAGCGCTCGTTATGTCCTTCTTCGGAACGATGTTGGGGATGAGCGACTGCCGCGCCGTGTGGTTGATGCCGTTCAGCACCCCCCAGATGACTGTCAGCACGACGATCTGCGCGAAGGTGATCGCCTTGGTTGCGACGAGTGTTGCGAAGACCAGGGTTTGCAGAAGGAAGCCGCCCTGCGCGATGAGGAGAAGCTTGCGGCGGTCGAAGCGGTCGGCGAGTTTTCCCATCAACGGCGCGAGCGCGAGCCTGGGCACGGCCTGGGCGAAGCCGACGATACCGAGCGAGAGGGGAGAGCCCGTCAAAACGAGAACGAGCCAGCCCTGGGCGGTGAGTTGAAGGAAATCACCGGTCTGCGAGATGATCGTGCCGCTGAAGAGCAGGCGGAAATTTTTGATGCGGAGCGTGCGAAAGGTCTGGCCGCCGATCGGCCGCGGAGCCGCCGGCCCGACCGCCTCTCCCGGCACCGCGGGGGGCGGCACCGCGTCGGTTTCTCCGTTTTCCTTCGTGTCCTTGGGAATCGTATCCAAAGGGCGGCTTTACTTGCGGCCGATCAGCTCGAGATTGTAGCCGTCGGGATCCAGGGCGAAGGCGATGCGTGAACCCGAGCCGATCTTTCCGGGCGGCTTCCTGAAGAAGACCCCCTTCGCGGACCAGTCCTGATAGACCTTGTCGATGTCGTCCACTTCGATCGCCATGTGGGCGTAGCCGTTGCCGACGGTGTAGGCGAAACCCCGGCCGTGGTTGTAGGTCAGCTCTATCTCGTAATCCTGGCCTGGCGGGCTCACGTATGCGAGCGTCGCGTCGGCCCCCGGAAGCTCGAACTTCCGCTTCAGCTCGAAGCCGAGCTTGTTCACGTAGAAATCGAGCGACTTCTCGAGATCATAAACACGGATGCAGGTGTGAATGAGCTTCATGCCGGCTTCCCTCCCGTCGCTCAGCGCGCCCGGTAGCGTCCTTCCTCGATGGCATCGATCTGCTGCAGGCGGAGCGAGCGGCGCAAATGGTTCACCACCATCATCTCTTCCATGAAGTCGAATACATCCTTTGGCTCGAACTGGCGCCGGTAGATCGGGTGAGTGGCTACGATCCCGGCAACGGTGTGCGGCTCACGGAGCAATTCGAGGATCCGCTCCTCGCGATCGTGGATCACCTTCGCGAAGGCCTCGAAGCGACCGGAGATGCGATCGCCCGGAATGATCGGACCGTGGGCCGGGATGTACCAGTCGGCCTGAATTCTGCTCACGCGCTCGATCGACTCCAGGAACAGATCGATGTCGCTGGCCGCATTCCCGTACCAGGGGCCGAAGCGCGTCAGATCGATGTCTGCCAGATAGATGGCTGAAAGCTCCCGAAACAGGAGGCAGGAGTGACCAGGTGTGTGCCCCGGCGCCTGGACGATCTCGACCGTCGTCTCGCCGAAGCGATACACTTCGCCGTCGCGATAGGCCACGTCGACCGATCTCGGAGTGTAGCCCCGCTCCTCCACGGCCATCTGGCGCCACATATCCTCGTCGTACCTTCCCTTGCGCCCGATGTAGGCGGCAAGGTTGTCGAGCGAGTGATAAACGGGCGCGTCGGCCTCTGACACGTGAAGGGCCGATTCCGAGAACAGCCGGTTGTGCCTGGTGTGGTCACCGTGATAGTGGGTGTTCAGAAGGATCTGGACGGGGCCCTCGCGAAGGATCTCCTCGAAGAACTCGATGTTCGAGCCGGGATCGACCACCACGCGCACGGGCCCGCGCAGGAAGAGCGAGTTGACCAGGGGAAACTTCCCCCAGTTGTCGCCGTGAAGCACGGACAGGTTTCCGATGGGAACGATCTGGCGCGGCGCGGCCTTCGAGGCCATGGTGGAGGCAACCCCCGCCCGGTGGCCCGGGCTTTTCTTACCCTCAGTGCGATGACTACCGAAACCCTGAATGGCGCGGGAAAGTTAGGCCCTGCCGGCGCGGGCGTCAAGGCCACGGCCCCCGCCTGCCGGTTAGAAGCGAGGCCGGAAATCAGCGAGGATTGACGTGAGCTTCGAAACGATCGTTCTGGATGTGAAGGACGGCATCGCCACAGTCACCCTGAATCAGCCCGAGAAGCGCAACGCGATGTCGGTGCAGATGGGCGAGGAGTTTCTCCGCGCAGTGGGGTCACTCCGGGATCGGGAAGATCTGCGAGTGATGGTTCTCACGGGCGCCGGGCGCGCTTTCTGCGCGGGCGGAAGCCTCGACATGATCCAGGCCAAGTCGGCCGGGAGCCATGACGACAACAAGGCCACCATGGTTTCGTTTTACCGCCGCTTTCTCTCGGTCCTCGATCTTCCATTTCCAACGATCGCGTCGATCAACGGCTACGCCATCGGCGCCGGTCTCTGCTTCGCGCTCGCCTGCGACGTCCGGCTTGCTGCCGAAGACGCCAGGATGGGGATGAACTTCGTGCGCCTGGGGCTGCACCCGGGCATGGGCGCCACCTACCTCCTGCCGCGGCTCGTGGGGACGGCGCGGGCCTGTGAGCTGTTCTTCACCGGCGAGCTGGTGGACGGGCGCGAGGCGGCGCGAGTCGGACTTGTGAACCGGGCCGTGCCCGCCGGCGAGCTGGCCGAGGAAACGTCACGCGTCGCGACGCGCATCGCGATGAACGCGCCGGTGGCGGTGCGCGGCGTGAAGCAGGGCGTCTATCGAGGATTCAACTCGACACTGGAAGAGGTGTTCGATTACGAGAGCAGCGAGCAGGCGAAGTGTTTCGAGACGGCGGACTTTGCCGAGGGTGTGTCCGCCATGATCGAGAAGCGCGAACCCCGCTTCACGGGGCGCTGACCGCTGCGCATGTCATTGCGAGGAGGGGAGCAAGCCCGGCGAGGCAATCCCGCTGGAGCCTGCAAGCTCAGGCCGCCCGGGAGCGTGGCCTCGGCGGACGTCCGACGATCCGCTCCATCTCGCGCGCGTAGAAGATCAGCGCACGGCGCGCCGCGACCGCGGCCTCCTGCGGTGTGGCGGCCCACTCGCTCACCGTGAAGCCGTGAACCGGGTGACGAAGGTTCGCCTCCCACTTGTCCACCTCCACGCGATAGCGCGACTCCACCTCGATCTCGTGTCCAGCGACGTTGACCGTCGGACCCATGAGAATCCCCCCGAAGCGATGAGAAAACGCGTCTGTTGCTCGCATTCCTCATCGACAAGAGGGCCGGATACTTGAGGCGGGGAATCGGCAGCCGCGCGAGGCGGCCGTCGATCATCCGGCCATGCTCCCGTCGTTCAGCGCTTCTGTGGGCGTCAGGGCGGGGGGAAGCCGGAGAGGACGAAAAAAATCAGATGATTACGGGGAGGGCGCGCTCGTAAGAACGAGAATCTTGTCGTTCAGATCGCTGCGACCGATCTCCGACTGGTACCAATACACGATATCGGCGCGGCTGTCGCCGTTGAAATCGTCGAAGCGCCGGTAGAAGGACTGGTGGACCTTGTAGTGGATGTCCGGATCGCCGGAGAACAGTTCGTCGCTTCCGGCGGGCTTCCCGAAATAGACCGAGAAGGCCTCGCGTTCCCGCGGAGAGTAGAAGTCGGCCAGGCCGTCGCCGTTGAAATCCTGCGAGAGGTCGACGATGGGCAAACCCGAAAGGTGCCCCTCCTTGAGATCAAATTTGACGCTGATGCTTTTTCGGCGGTCGGGCTTGGCCCGAAACGACGGGTCGCCGTGCCACAGGAAAAATTCGAAGTTGAAAGTTACGCGCTTGGTGAGAAGGAAGTTGATGATCTCCTTGATGCCGAAATCGGTCTGCAGAAACGTGAAGTCCAGCTTCCCGTCGTGATTGTAGTCGCCCACCAAGGGCCACAGCGCCAGCGCTTCTTCGCGCAGCTTGAAGGATGACTTCTGCTCGAAGATCCCCTTGTTGTTCCGATGAACCTGCATGTTCACGATGCCCTTGATCCCCTGGACCTCACTTCGCGACATGATCAGGTCGGCTCGGCCGTCGCCGTCGAAATCCTGGGCCTGTGTCGTCAGGATTTTCGGCGGTACGGCGGATCGAAGCACGTCGCGGTTCGGCGAGAGGTCACTCCGGAAGATCGTCGGGGTCGTTTCGAAGCGGCCGTCCGGGAGACGCCGGTAGGTGGCGGCCAGGTTGCTGTAGGTCAGCACGAGATCCCGGAGGCCGTCGTCGTTCACGTCGACATCGAATATGTCGGGGAAAATTTCGCTGACCTTCATTTGATAGAGATCGATGAAATCGATGATATAGCCTGGATCGTCCGGCTGACCCATCTCGCGAAAGATTGAAACGTCGAGCCGGTCCGACGGAAGATAGGGACCCGTCCCGGAGGCCCGGAGAATCTCGAGGGCGCCCCGCAGGGGGAGGAGGATCTCGTCGCGCCCGTCGCCATCGAGATCTCTGCCAAGATCGACGTTGCGCACGCCCCGCCAGTCGGGGCCGAACCAGTCCGATCGGGCTTCCCCAAGGCGCGTCGAGACCAGCCGCGCTGCTGCGCCCGCCCGCGAAACGCGCCATGTGAAAACGCCTCCCGTGCCTGCTACCACCAGCTCTTTTCCGGCGCGAGCCGGGTCGGTCTCCGCCAGGAATGCCGCCGCCTCGCCGCCGGAAAGCGGCTTTGTCACGTCCGGCGTCTTCGCGAACGCGCCGTCCTTCTGCAGGAATACGGCCAGGTGGACGTAGTAGCGGAGCTCCGTGGCGTGGCTGACGCCATAGAACACGGCGAGATCCTTCCGGCCGTCGCCGTCGAGATCGGTAACGAGGACCGTCGTCGGATTGCCGGGCACCTGCAGCAGGGCCTCGGTGAAGTACTGGGCGCCGTGCGCCGGCGCGGCCGCGAGGAGGGCAGGGAGTAGAAGAAGTGCAACTGTGACAACCGTTCGGATCAAGGTTCCCTCTCCTGGATTTCTTCGAGGCGCTGGATGGCGTCCTCGGTGTAGTACAGCTCGTCCTTGAGCCGCCGCCGCGCTTCGAGCGCCTCGTCGTCGCCCGGCGATATGGTCAGCGCCTGATCGATCTCATCGATCTGCTTGGCGATGCGATCGCGCTCCTGCTTTTTCCCCTCGAGCAACTGAAGCCGGATGTCGGCGCGGGTGCCCTCCATCAGCGCGCCCCAATCGTCGAGTCGCCGCTGCATCTCCCGCTGGCGCGACTTGATGTCGCCCGAAGGTACCGGTTCGTCGCCGGGCGCCGCGCGCGCGAAGGGGAGGTCGGCCCGGAGTGGGGGCGGCTTCGCCGGCACGATAGCCAGGCGCGGTGGAATGGTCGGTGGCGCCCCAGCTTCTCCCGTAACAATCTCGGGCACGTCCTGCGGCGACGGTGGCGCATCCGCTGTGGGCGCCACGACGGAAGGCGACACGACCGTCGTCGGCTCGGGCTCTCCGCTGCTCATAAAATACCCGGCGAGCCCGCCGACGAGAATCGCGGCGCCCAGGCCGGCTATCCATCTCGCGAACGCGTTGTCGTCTTTTCGCTGGTTCAACCTTGACGGATCTCCCTGCGGGGTATTCGTTCGGGAGGCAGATACTAGGCCCAGACGCACTCGACCGCCAACAGGAGCTGACCCTCGCATGACAGGGCGCTGACATTGCGAGGAGCGCAGCGACGAAGCAATCCCCCTCGCGCTTGCTGCGGGGATTGCTTCGGCTCCCCTTCGGGGCGCCTCGCAATGACATGCGCGCAGCCTGCGCCGCCATGCGTTGACAGTGAGGAGAAATCACGTTAGCGTCCCGGCGCCCGCGGGGCGGGCAGGTTCCCCTGCAGACAGGATCGATACCCATGAAGGTCGGCATCATCGGACTTCCGTTCTCCGGCAAGACCACGCTCTTCCGGGCGCTC
>JAUYMQ010000047.1 GCA_030698575.1 Deltaproteobacteria bacterium | reverse complement strand
CGGTGATGGCGTAGCCGACCAGTTGAATGGCAACGTAGTTGAGCATGATCGTGGTCACAACTTCGTGCGCCCCGGTGTACGCCTTGAGCATGCCCGGGATGAACCCGTACACGCCTCCGGCGATCACGGCCGCGAGCAGTGCCGCGGGCAGCGCCAGGACGGTGAGGACGGCGGGCGCCCGCACCGGAATCGAGAAGCGATCGAGAAGCTCCATCCATCCGGTGAGCGCCGCCAGGCCGAGGAGATAGCAGAGCGCAGCGGTCTCGCCCCAACCGGAAGCGGCGGCATCGGGGCGCCGCAGGAGCGAGAGGAGCGCGAATCCGGCGCCCATCACCACGAACGTGGCGGCGATGTGAAGGACGACGATCATCGGGGAGTCCAGTCGAGGCGCTTGTAGACGGCCGCGCCGCTGGGCAGCGCGTCTGGATACCCCCACCCCACCGATGCCTCGAAGGGCTCGAACGAGTGGCCGTAGACCAGCGCGACGTCGGCTTCGTTGAGAGTGGCCGCGCGCCGCAGGGGGAGCAGGTAGTACGCGGCGCGGTCGGCGGCCTGGGGCGCGAAGTAGCTGCCGGCGACGTGGAGGTAGTAGCTCCCGTCGGGGTGCGTCTCGCCCCAGGCGCCCAGGTACCGCAGCGCGTCGGTGAACCAGGGGAAACCCGCCTCGATCTCGGCAAGTGTTGCCATCGTATCGGGGAGCCTCGCGCGGCGCGACGCCGATGCCTCTGCATTCGCCGCGAGGTCGGCGCTGTTCCGGAGATCCGCGAGCACGAAGAGAACGAGCACGGTCACGGCGGCGTGCGCAGCCATCCGCAGCGGCCGCCGCAGCACGAAGCGGCGGAAGAGAAGGACGATCAGCGCGAGAGGGAGCGCCACCCAGATCAGGTGAAGGAACCCACGGCCGGCGATCTTCTGCGAGGGGATGAAGTTCATGCTCCGCTGCGAGAGGAGCTCGGGGCGAAGCAGCGCGGAGACCATCTGCCCGAGCCTCCGGCTGAAGGGAACGGTCCGGAGCTCGGCGCCGCGGATGCCCATCACGTTGGGACCGGCCACCGAAACGAACGAGAGGCCGACAACCGGGGCATTCCCCATGCCCGCCGCATCGTCCGCCGTGACGGCGATGGGGTTCCAGCCGGTTCGTCCGATCTGCGTCGAGAAGTCGTGCACCTGAAAGCGATCCAGCGCCCGGCCGCGCCCGTAGAGGAACCCCGCCTCAGCCGGGAGCGGATTGCGGAGGTAAACCTCGAAGGTGAGCAGCGAATAGACAGGGCCGGGATCGGGTTTGTCGTGGAGCAGGAGCACCGGGTACGCGCCGACGGGGAAGGTGACCCCGCCGCCCGCGTCCGCGGGCAAGGCGCCTCCGCTCTCCCATCGCGTGAGCCGTTCTACGCGCCCGCTCCCGTCGGAGGTCACGGCGGCGAGGTAGAGAAAGACGGCGGCGGGCGCCAGGAGGGCAGCCAGCACCGTGGCTCCAAAGCGGGCCGGGGCCCGGCGCTCCGGTGCGTCCTTTCCGATGGGCTAAACCTTCCTCATCAACCGCCCGGGCGAGCGAGCGATCGGAAACGGGGTGGGCGGCGCGAATCTTAGTGGCCGGCCGGAGTTAAAGCAATCCGAAGCGGAGCCGAAATAGCGGACAGCGCCTTTGCGCGCCGGGGTCATCGCCCGCCCCTGGCCGGGCGGGTTGATGGCGTCTCGCGGGCCGTGCTAGGATGCCGGCCTTACCATGATTTCCCCAGAGGAAACGGGGTGTTCCGCCGTTTTCCAACTTCGCGCGAACGTGCCAGCCCGGGGGCGGCCCGGTTGGCCCCTCCGTTGACCCACATGACGAGGTCCGGACGCTTGCCCCCTCCCCTTCACATCGCCCTGCTCGACTACCGGGATATCAACCATCCCGAGGCGGGCGGCGCAGAGATCTATCTCAACGAGATCTTCCAGCGCATCGCGGCCGCCGGCCACCGCGTGACGCTTCTCTGCGCGCGCTACGGCGAGGCCCCCGCGGAGGACCGGATCGGAGAGATCCGCGTTCTGCGCACGGGCAACCAGGCAACGGCGAACTTCATGGTCGCGCGCGCCGCGCTGCGCCTGGCGCGCCGGGAACCCGTCGATCTGTTTGTCGAGAACCTCTGCAAACTTCCCTTCCTCATGCCTCTGCTCACGCGCGCCCCGGTGCTGCCCGTGGTGCTTCACCTCTTCGGCCATACCATCTTTCAGGAAACGAACCCGATCCTCGGCAGCTACGTCTGGCTCTACGAAAAGCTCATCCCCCCGGTCTATCGCGGCGGCCCCGTCGTGGCGTTGAGCCCGAGCACGGCGGATGATCTAGCCCGTCGCGGGCTCGAGCGGACCCGGATCGCGATCGTCCACCCCGGCCTCGATCTCAAGCGCTACCATCCGAGCGTGACGGTTCCGCGATCCAGTGAGCCGCTGCTCTTGCTCGTTGGCCGCCTCAAGCGCTACAAGGGGATCGACACGGTCCTGCGTGGCTTTGCCGCAATCCAGGGCCGCGTGCCGCGAGCGCGGCTGGTCCTGCTCGGCCGGGGCGACGACGAGGGGAGGCTGCGCGCCCTCGCCGCGTCGCTCGGCGCCGCGGATCGGGTAAGCTTCGAGGGGTACGTCGACGAGGACACGAAGATCGACTGGCTCCGCCGGGCGCATGCGCTGGTCTACTCGAGCCCTCGCGAAGGATGGGGAATCTCGGCCCTCGAGGCGGCCTCCTGCGCCACGCCCGTGCTGGCGAGCGATGCCGAGGGCCTGCGCGACGCCGTCCGCCACGGCGTGACCGGCTTCCTGATCCCGCACGACGACGCCGGATGCTGGGCGGATCGAATGGTGGAAGTACTGACCGACGCCCCGCTTCGCGAGCGGATGGGGGCGGCCGGCGTAGAGTGGGCACAGCGGTTCGACTGGGACATGGAGGCAGGAAAGATGCTTGCCATCGTGGAAGAGGCCGCCGCGGGACGTGGCAGGGAGCCCGTGAAGCCATGAGCGACGCCCTCGTCATCGTTCCGACCTACAACGAGCGCAACAACCTCCCCCGCCTCGTGGACAGGATCCTCAAGCTGAACACTCCCGTCGACATTCTCGTCGTGGACGACAACTCTCCCGATGGCACGGGTGAGGTCGCCGACGAGATCGTCCGCCAGCACCGCGAGGTGCACGTGCTTCACCGGGTGAGGAAGGAGGGTCTTGGTCGCGCCTACCTGGCGGGTTTCAAGTGGGCGATCGAGCACGGCTACGAGTTCATCTTCGAAATGGACGCCGACCACTCGCACAATCCCGATCAGATTCCCGAGCTGCTCGCCGCGGCGCAGGATTCCGATCTCGTCCTGGGATCCCGATATCTCGGCGGGATCCGGGTCGTTGACTGGGACATGAGGAGGCTCTTGATCTCGATCTTCGGCAACTGGTACGCGCGGGCGGTCACCGGCCTCCCCTATTCCGACCTCACCGGCGGCTTCAAGTGCTACCGCAGGGCGATTATCGAGTCGATCGATCTCGCGCGGGTGAACAGCATCGGCTACGCTTTCCAGATCGAGATGACCTGGTGGGCGGTGCAACGCGGGTTCCGCGTGTGCGAGATTCCGATCATCTTCTACGGGCGGGACAAGGGAGAGACGAAATTCTCGAAGTCGATCATCTGGGAGGCCGTCTGGACCGTCTGGAAGCTTCGCCTGGGCCTCATCCGCAACGAAGCGCCCCGATCCGCGCCTGCGCCCGCGCGCTGACCTGCCTCGGGAGCTAATGCCGATCGAGCCGTATCAGCGCCCGGCAGGGCCCAGGCGCTCCATCGATGCGTGGGCGATCTCGCGGACCGCCGGATCTGGATCCTCTGTGTAAAGACGCGAGAGGGGCACTGAGGCTTCCGGGACGCTGAGAAGGCCGACGGCCTCAGCCGCTGCCCGCCGCACGATGGGGTCCGGATCGGCAAGCAAGGCCATCACCTGCGCGGCCGCGCGCTGCTCGCTCAAGAATCCGAGCGTCAGGACTCCCGTCGCCCGCACCCGCGCGTCGGGGTCGCCAAGGAGCGACAGAACCTTCGGCAGCGAGCCGGCGTCGTAAAACGCCGCCGTCGCCCAGGCAACGCGGCGTGAGACGGCCGGATCGGGATCGCCGGCCAGGTCCAGAACCGCTTCCAGCGCACGGGGGTCGCCGATGCGGCGCAGCGCCTCCAGCCCTGTCATGCGCAGGCTCTGATCGGGCGAGGCGAGGAGGAGAATGATCGGGGCCACAGCCGGCTTGGCGCCCAGGACGCCAAGCGCCCGCACGGCGGCGCTCTCCACCGGCGCATCGGGCGAGTCGAGCAGCTGCAGGAGCGCGGGGATCGCCTCGTTGCCGCCGATCTCCCCCGTGGCGCGCGCCGCCGCGGCCACCACGCCGACATCGGGATCCTCGAACCGCGCCACGACCACTCGCACGTCCTCCATGGTCCCGACCTGACCGAGGGCATTCGTGGCGGCAGCCCGGACGACGGGAGCGGAGTCGGCCAGCCGCGCCCGTAGGGCTCCCCGGATTTCCGACTTTTCCGACTTTTCCGACTTCTCCGACGTCTTCATCGCGACTGCCGCAAGTGCGGCGCACGCCTCCGCTCGCACCATCGCCGCCTGATCATTCGAGGCTTCCAGAAGCGCGCCGACGGAGTCGGGGGACGCGAGCGTGCGCAGGGACACCGCGGCCGAGAAGCGGATGGCCGGGTCCGCCGAGGTGAAGAGGAGTCCGGAGAGCGCCTTCGACGCATCGGTGACGCCCCAGGCCGCTGCCAGTTCACCGGCCTTCACCACGACGCGGGGATCGG
>JAUYMQ010000016.1 GCA_030698575.1 Deltaproteobacteria bacterium | reverse complement strand
TTCCGCGAAGCAGAAGCTCTTCTGGCAGTTCCTCATGGCCGGCATCGTGGCGGGCTTCCTCTACGCGCTTCCGGACAGCCAGTTCGGCACCACCCTGACGGTGCCCTTCTTCAAGAATTTCCAGCCCGATCTCGGCTGGTTCTACATTCCCTTCGTCATGCTCGTGATCGTCGGCACCTCGAACGCGGTGAACCTGACGGACGGACTCGACGGGTTGGCCATCGGCCCGGTTATCACCTGCATCATCACGTTCGGCATGATGACTTACTTCGCGGGCAACCAGCAGATCTCGAACTACCTTCAGATTCCCTATGTCCCCGGAAGCGGCACGCTGTCGATCGTCTGCGCGGCCGTGTTCGGCGCGGGTCTCGGGTTTCTCTGGTTCAACACCTTCCCGGCCCAGGTGTTCATGGGGGACGTGGGAAGCCTCGCGCTCGGCGGCGCGCTCGGAACAGTCGCGGTGGTGACGAAGCAGGAGCTGTTGCTGGCGATCGCCGGCGGGATTTTCGTGCTCGAGGCTTTGAGCGTCATCTTGCAGGTCGCGAGTTTCAAGTGGACGGGCAAGCGCATCTTCGCCATGGCGCCCATCCACCATCACTACGAGCTCCGCGGCTGGGCTGAACCCAAAATCATCGTGCGTTTTTGGATCATTTCCATCATTCTCGCGATGGCGGCGCTCTCGTCGCTGAAACTGCGATAGCGGATGAATGCACAGCTGATCATCGAAGAGCCGCTGGACCCCGCCACCGTCCGTCTCGGGATCAGGGCCGCCGAACGGCCCGATCTGCGGGGCCGGCGCGTGCTCGTTCTTGGCCTTGGCGAGACGGGGGTGTCGGCCGCCCGGTTTCTCGCCACGCGGGGAGCGCAGGTTTGTCTGCAGGACGACGCCCCCGAAGGGGCGCTGGCGCCGTCTCTCGCCCGGGTAGAGGGGTTGATCGCGGAGAGCCGCGTGGGCGGGGCCGTCTGGCCCGGCCTCGAGGGGTTCGATCTCGTCCTTCCGAGCCCCGGCGTTCCCGCCACGGCGCCGCTTCTCATCGCGGCGGCGCGGGAGGGGGTGCCCGTGTGGAGCGAGATCGAGCTGGCCAGCAGGTTTCTGGACGTCCCCCTCATCGCCGTCACGGGATCGAACGGCAAGTCCACAACCACGACGCTCATCGGCGAGATGATGCGGGCCGGCGGGGGCCCCGTTTTCGTGGGTGGCAACCTGGGGACCCCACTCATCGACTGCGCTGACGGCAGTGAGCCGGCGGAGCTGGCCGTCGCCGAGATTTCGAGCTTCCAGCTCGAGCATGTGGAGAGCTTCAGGCCGGGGATCGCGCTGTTGCTGAACCTGAGCGAGGACCACCTCGACCGGCACGGGAGCTTCGAGGCCTACGTGGCGGCCAAGGCCCGGATCTTCGCCCGGCAGGCGGACGACGATGTGCTCATCTACAACGCCGACGACGCCGGCGTGGCCGCCCTGGCCCGTACGGCGCCGGCGCGACGACTGCCATTCAGCCTTTCTGGCAGCCTTTCTGGCAGCCTTTCCGGCGCAGGCCCGGAGGCTGGCGATGAAGGAATATCGCTGCAGGGAGACTCGCTCCTCCTGCGGCTCAGCGGTGCAGAGGAGCGCTACCCGGTGAACGAGATCCGCATCCAGGGCGCGCAAAACATCGAGAACGCGATGGCTGCCGTGCTGGCCGCCCGCGTCGCGGGCGCCTCGCCCGATCTCGTTCGCCGGATTCTCGGCGAGTTCCCCGGGCTGCCGCACCGGCTCGAGCGGGTGCGTGTGGTCGACGGTGTTGCTTACTACGACGATTCCAAGGCGACGAACCCCGGCGCGGCGGTGCGCGCAATCACCGGATTCTCCTCCCCGGTCATTTTGATCGCGGGGGGAAAGGACAAGGCCTGCCGATTCGAGCCGCTGCGCGAGGCGGTGAGCCGCCATGCGAGGGCCGTCGTTCTGATCGGAGAAGCGGCGCCGCGGATCAAGCAGGCGCTCGGGGGCGTGGTGCCATGCATCATGGCCCAGGGAATGGCCGACGCGGTAGCCAAGGCGCACGAGACCGCTGAGCCGGGTGACATCGTCCTCCTGGCCCCCGCCTGCGCGAGTTTCGACATGTTTTCGGGCTACGCTGCGCGCGGAGAGCGCTTCGCAGCCGTGGTGAGGTCGCTCTGATGCTGCTCCTGGGGGAAAGGCGCCCGGACGTTCCGTTGCTCGTTGCGACGCTCTGCCTTCTCTTCGTCGGAGTGGTCATGGTGTACAGCTCGAGCTCATTCATGGCCGAGCAGCGCTTCGACAGCCAGTACTACTTCCTGAAGCGGCAGTTCGTGGCGATCCTCGCGGGGCTCGCCCTCATGTGGGGCGTCTCGCGCATCGACTACCGTCGCCTGGACAAGCTCGCGGTGCCGCTGCTCGTGGTCTCGTTTCTGCTGCTTCTCGCCGTGCTGACGCCAGGCATCGGCGTGAAAGTGGGCGGCGCCAAGCGGTGGCTTCACGCGCCCGGCTTCAACTTCCAGCCCGCGGAGGTGGCCAAGATCGCGATCATCCTTTATGGCGCGAGCCTCCTGGCGCGCCGCGGCGACCGGGTGCGCGAATCGATTACCGGCTTCCTGCCCGTGGTGCTAGTGGGCGGCATGATCGCGCTCCTCCTGCTGTCGCAACCGGATTTCGGCGGCGCCGCCATGGTGGCGGCCCTTGTCCTGATCCTGCTTTTCGTGGCGGGAACGAAGATCACCTACCTGGCCTACGGACTGCTTGCGGCGGTACCCGTGCTCGTGGCGCTGGTGGCGAGCTCGAGCTACCGCCGCACGCGCATTCTGTCGTTCATCGATCCCTGGGCCTCGCGATCGGACGCGGGCTATCAGATCGTGCAGTCCTTCCTCGCCTTCGGGGCGGGCGGATGGCACGGCGTCGGGCTGGGTGACGGCCGGCAGAAGCTCCTCTACCTCCCCGAGGCCCACACGGATTTCATCTTCAGCGTGGTGGGCGAGGAACTGGGGCTCATCGGGGTCCTCGTGATCATCGGGCTCTACGGCACGATCCTCTGGGGGGGAATCCGCATTGCGATGCGCGCGCCCGATCCCTTCGGGGCCTACCTCGCCGTGGGACTCACCTCGCTGCTGGGGCTCCAGGCGATCATGAACATGGGCGTCGTGATGGGACTGCTACCGACGAAGGGGCTCACATTGCCGCTCGTGAGCTACGGAGGCTCGTCGATGCTGATGAGCCTCGCCGCCGTCGGGATGCTGCTGGCCATCGGGATGCGATCGCCGGCCGAGAGGCGATAGGTGCGCCTGCTCATCGCGGGCGGGGGGACAGGAGGCCATCTCTACCCGGGGATCGCGATCGCCCGGGCGCTCGCGGCGCGCGGGTCAGAAAACGCGGCGCTGTTTGTCGGGACGGCCCGCGGCCTCGAGAAGCGCCTTGTGCCGCAGGCGG
This sequence comes from Deltaproteobacteria bacterium, assembly GCA_030698575.1. GTDB lineage: Bacteria > JAUYMQ01 > JAUYMQ01 > JAUYMQ01 > JAUYMQ01 > JAUYMQ01. Next base: position 6,598 of record JAUYMQ010000016.1, on the reverse strand, counting down.
GTTTTCCGTTGCGCCTGATCCGGGCGGGCGCGCTGAAGGGAATGGGCCCGTGGCGGGCGGCGTCGACGCTGCTCGGCCTTCCGGGAGCGATCGTCGCGTCGAGCCGGATTCTCCGTGAATGGCGCCCCGACGCCGTGCTCGGCGTGGGCGGCTACGCTTCAGGGCCGGTGATGGTTGCGGCAGCGCTGCTGGGCGCACCGCGGGCAGTGCTCGAGCCTAACGCCATCCCGGGGATCACCAACCGGATCCTCGGTCGGATCGTCCGGGAGATTTACGTTGCCTGGGAAGAGACGGCGGCCCGGTTTCCGGTGGGCAAGGCCATCGTCACCGGGAACCCGGTCCGGGACGAGGTGACCGCCGTGCCCGATCCGACCGCGGATGGGCCCTTTTCGCTCCTGGTCTTCGGGGGGAGCCAGGGCGCCCGGCGCATCAACGAGACGATGATGGCGGCCCTGGACGAGCTGGGAGACGAGGGGCGCGAATGGCGCTTCGTGCACCAGACAGGGCCAGCGGACGCTGAAAAGGTGCGGGCTGCCTACGCGACCCGCGGGCTCCGGGCCGAGACGGCGGCGTTCTACGACGACATGCCGGCGCGCTACCGGAACGCCGACCTGGTCCTCTGCCGGGCAGGGGCCGCCACGATCGCCGAGCTTTGCGGCGCCGGGCGGGGAGCCATCCTGGTTCCCTACCCTTTCGCGGCGGACGATCATCAGACCGCCAATGCCCGACTGCTCGAGCGGGCGGGCGCCGCGTGCGTCATTCCCCAGGAGGGTTTGACGCCCGGGGCGCTGGCGAGAACGCTTCGCGAGCTTGCTCGCCCGCGCGACAGGGCGCGCGAGATGGGGCGGCGAGCCCGGGCGCTGGCAAGGCCCGACGCTGCGGTGGTCATTCTCGACCGCCTTGAGCGGCTCGCCGCGGCGCAATAGAAGCCACGCGGGACGCCTGAAGGGACAACATGTACAAGCGGCGGCAGAACATCCATTTCGTCGGGATCGGCGGCATCGGCATGAGCGGGATCGCTGAGCTGCTCCACAACCTCGACTACGTCGTGACAGGGAGCGATCTCGCCGAGTCGGAAACGGTCACGCGCCTCCGGTCGCTTGGCTGCACCATCGAGATCGGCCATCGCGCGGAGAATCTTGCGGACCCCTACGTCGTCGTGATCTCCTCGGCCGTTCACCAGGGCAACCCCGAGGTCGTCGAAGCCCGCAGGCGCGGCATCCCGGTCATTCCCCGGGCGGAGATGCTCGCCGAACTCATGCGCATGAAATACGGGGTGGCCATCGCGGGAACCCACGGGAAGACCACCACGACGAGCATTGTCGCCCAGCTCCTGGCCGCGGGCGAGCTCGACCCCACGGTCGTGATCGGCGGGAAGGTGAACAGCCTCGGCACCAACGCTAAGCTCGGGCAGGGCGAGTACCTCGTGGCGGAGGCCGATGAGAGCGACGGCTCCTTCCTCCGGCTCTCGCCCGCGATCGCCATCGTCACGAACATCGATCCCGAGCACCTGGACTACTACCGCGACCTGGAGCATCTGCAGGAAACCTTTCTGACCTTCGTCAACAAGGTCCCCTTCTACGGGATGGTGGTCCTCTGCCTCGACGAGCCGAACGTCCAGGCGCTCATTCCCAGGGTCGAGAAGCGAATGGTGACCTACGGCATGTCGAGCCAGGCCGACTTCCATGCGACCGATCTGCGCCAGCGAGGCTTCACCTCGGAATTCGGCGTGCGGGGCTTCGGGAAGGATCTCGGCCGTTTCCGGCTTCACATGCCGGGGAGGCACAACGTTTCGAATGCGCTGGCGGCCATCGCCACCGCGCTCGAGCTGCAGATCCCCGTCGATCGGGTGCGGGAGGGGCTCGAGGCCTTCTCGGGAATCGAGCGCCGCTTCCAGGTGAAACTCGAAACCCCCGACCTCCTGCTCATCGACGACTACGGCCATCACCCGGCCGAGATCCGCGCGACCCTGGCGGCCGCCAGGGAGGGCTTCGACCGGCGAACGGTGGTGGTCTTCCAGCCGCACCGCTACACGCGCACCCGCGATCTGCTGGAAGAGTTCTACAAGGTTTTCAACCAGGCCGACGTGCTCATCCTGACGGAAATCTACGCGGCGGGAGAGGAGAAGATCCCGGGCATCAGCGCGCGGCTTCTCTACGAGGGGATCCGCGCCCACGGCCATCGCGACGTGCGGCTCGTGGCGGAGAAGGCCAAGATCCCCGAGCTGCTGGAGAGCCTGCGGAAGCCGGGCGATCTCGTGATCACCATGGGCGCGGGCGACGTCTGGCGGGTGGGGGAGGTCTTCCGGCAGAGAATCACGGGCGAGGGCGAGTAATGGACGAGGCTGTCAAGCGCATCATTTCAGACCGCTTCCCCGGGGAGGCGCTCTTCGACCACCCGATGGCCCGGATCACGAGCTTTCGCGTGGGCGGACCGGCGGACTGCCTGATCTACGTGCGCGGGATTGAGGATCTGCGCGCCGCGGTGGACCTGGCGCGGGCCCACGACCTTCCGGTGACGCTGCTCGGAGCCGGTACGAACCTGCTCGTGCGGGACGGCGGCATCCCCGGCCTGGCCATCTCCTTCGCGAAAGGGTTCCGCAGCCAGGGGATCCGGCGGGAAGGGGAGCGTGACGCCGTCCTCTGGGCGGAGGCAGGGGTCAAGATCAACAGTTTCCTCTCTTACGCGCAGCGCGGCGGCTGGGCAGGCCTGGAGTTTCTCGCCGGCACGCCCGGCACGATGGGGGGCGCGGCCGCCATGAATGCGGGGGTGAGGGACCGCGAGATGAAGGACGTCGCGCTGGCGCTCACCTTCATGACTCCCGACGGAAAGCTGAAGACGGTGGCGCGGGACGCGCTGGTGTTTCGCTACCGGGGCCTCGACCTTCCCGCCGGAGCCATGATCTGCACGATGGATATCGCGGTGTCGCGTGACGACCCGGCGGAGATCAAGGAACGCATGACGGCCCTGCTTTCCCGGCGGAAAAGCTCGCAGCCGCTCTCGATCCCGAACGCGGGCTCGATTTTCAAGAATCCCCCCGGCGACTACGCCGCACGCCTCATCGAGCAGTCGGGGCTGAAGGGAATCCGGGCCGGGGGGGCGGCGATAAGCGAGCTTCACGCCAACTTCATCGTGAACCTGGACGGGGCCCGGGCCGAGGACATTCTCCAGCTCATCGACTGGGCCCGGGCAGGCGTGCAGGCGTCGGCCGGAGTCGACCTCGAAACCGAGGTCCGCGTGCTCGGTGTCGATGCGCCGCGGGAGGGAGCGGCATGAAAGCGGCCGGCTTCGCCAGAAAGAGCCAGAACCGTGTCGGGCTCGCCATGCGACTGCGGCGCCGCGTCACGAAGCTGCGGGTGGGAGTGGGCCGCGCGTTCTACAGCGCCGGCGTGGCCGTTCTGGGGGTGGGTACCGTGCTGGTTTCGGCGGTCGCCGTCTACTCCATCGTCCACTCTTCCTACTTCCGCCTCCAGGCGGTGGAGGTGCGGGGAACCGAGCGCATAACTGGAACCCAGGTGATGCGGATGGCGGGTCTTGCCAAGCGGCCCACCATATTCGACATCCCCATCCAGCGCATCGAGGCCGCCCTGGCGCGCAATCCATGGGTGGACGAGGTGCTGGCCAGGCGAAAGTTCCCCGACCGGCTGATTGTCGATGTGAAGGAGCGTTCGCCGAGGGCGATCGTTCACATGGGCGACCTCCGCTACGTCGATCGGGAGGGCGTTGTCTTCAAACGCGTTGCGCGCGGCGAAAAGATGAACTTCCCCGTGCTGACGGGCCTGAAGAGCGACGAGGCTATCAGCCCGGAGGGGCGCGAACTGCTGGCGCGGGCCCTCGAGCTGGTGGAACTGTGGGAGGCCGAGTCGCGCTTCGGCCAGGAGCAGCTCTCGGAGATTCACATCGAGCGCGGGCGCGGCTTCAGCGTGATTACCCGGACGGACGGCACGGAGATACAGTTCGGGCTGGACAATTTCCCGCTGAAGATGGAAACCTTGACGAAGCTGCTTGATCGTCTGGAAGAGCAGCAGATGCATGCAAGGCATATCGACTTGAGCTTCAGAAACCTGGCAGTGGTCCGGTCAGCGGCGCCGGTCGAGAGCATGGACACCGTCGGCCTCTGATCGATCGAACAGAACGGTTGATGATACGAGGGGGGAAAGATGGGGAAGAGTGACAACCTGATCGTCGGGCTCGACATCGGAACGACGAAGGTCTGCGCTATCGTGGGGGAAGCGTTCGAGGACGGCCTGTCGATTATCGGGATCGGTTCGCACCCGTCAAAGGGCCTCCGCAAGGGAGTGGTCGTCAACATCGACAGCACGGTCGACTCCATCAGGAAGGCCGTGGAAGAAGCCGAGCTGATGGCCAACTGCGAGATCTCGACGGTTTATGCCGGGATCGCGGGGGGGCACATCAAGAGCTTCAACTCCCACGGGATGGTCGCTGTGAAGGACCGCGAGATCACGGAGCACGACCTCCGCCGGGTGATCGACGCGGCCCAGGCCGTCGCGATCCCGATGGATCGCGAGGTTCTCCACAGCCTCCCCCAGGAGTTCATCATCGACGACCAGGACGGCATCCGCGAGCCGATCGGCATGAGCGGGGTGCGCCTCGAGGCGAAGGTCCACATCGTCACCGGTGCGGTCACCAGCGCCCAGAACATCATCAAATGCGCCAACCGGGCCGGTCTGAACGTCGGGGACATCGTGCTGGAACCGCTCGCCAGCAGCATGGCGGTGCTCTCGGAGGACGAGAAGGAGCTGGGCGTCGCGCTGCTTGACATCGGGGGTGGGACGACCGATCTGGCGATCTTCCACGGGGGCAGCATGAAGCATTCTTACGTGCTCGCCCTCGGCGGCGATCACATCAACAGCGACATTGCCGTGGGCCTTCGGACCCCCAACTCGGACGCCGAGCGGATCAAGAAAAAGTACGGCTGCGCCTACGCCGGCATCTGCGCCATGGAGGAGAAGATCCAGGTGCCCAGCGTGGGAGGACGGCAACCACGCGAGCTGTCACGAAAGATCCTGTCGGACATCATCGAGCCCCGGATGGAGGAAATCTTCAGCCTCGTCCGCGCGGAGATCACGCGCGCGGGGCTCGAAAAGACCTTCCCCGCGGGCATCGTGCTCACGGGCGGGACGAGCCTCCTCGAAGGGGTGCCCGAGCTGGCGGAGGAGGTCTTCGAGATCCCGGCCAGGCGCGGCGTCCCGGAGAACGTGGGCGGGCTCATGGACGTCGTGGGGAACCCGATGTACGCAACCGGGGTCGGCCTGGTGCTCTACGGCCGGCAGGAGCGCCGCTCGAGCCGGTTCCGGATCCGGGACCAGAAGAACGTCTTCGACAAGGTGAAGGGTCGTATGCAGGAATGGTTCAATGAACTTTTCTGAGAAGGGCACGGTGTCCGGTTCTCTTAAAGCGCCAAAATACGGGTGACTTCGGAAAGAATCACCCCGGGGGGGGATGACATGTTCGAGTTCGACGACAGCCAGGGAAAGTCAGCGCAGATCAAGGTCGTCGGCGTCGGAGGCGGCGGCGGCAACGCCATCAACACCATGATCGCCTCGAATCTGAGCGGCGTTGATTTCATCGCCGCAAACACCGACGCCCAGGCCCTGAACAACAGCCGCGCGAAGTTGCGCATCCAGCTGGGAGAGGACCTCACGAAGGGGCTCGGCGCGGGCGCCAACCCCGAGATCGGGAGGAACGCCGCCGTGGAGACCCGCGAGCATCTGCGGGAGCTGCTCTCGGGGGCCGACATGGTCTTCATCACCGCCGGCCTGGGAGGCGGGACCGGCACCGGCGCCTCGCCGGTCATCGCCGACGTCGCGAAGGAGTGCGGGGCCCTGACGGTCGGGGTCGTCACCAAGCCCTTCGCCTTCGAGGGAAAGCGGCGGATGCGCCAGGCGGAGCAGGGGATTGGCGAGCTCAGGAAGGTGCTCGACACGCTCATCACAATCCCCAATCAACGGTTGCTCACGATCGCCGACCGGAACGTCCCGCTGCTGGAGGCCTTCAAGAAGGTCGACGAGGTGCTGGTCCTGGCCGTGCAGGGGATTTCCGACCTCATCACGGTGCACGGGCTCATCAACCTCGATTTCGCCGACGTTCGGACCATCATGAACGAGATGGGCATGGCGATCATGGGCTCCGGGGTATCGAAGGGCGAGGGGCGCGCCCTCGAGGCGGCGCGCCAGGCCATCTCGAGCCCGCTCCTCGAGGATCTGTCAATCAGCGGGGCGCGCGGCATCCTGATCAACATCACCGGCGGCGAGGATCTCACGCTCCACGAGATCAACGAGGCGGCGACGCTCATCCAGGAGGAGGCGCACGACGAGGCGAACATCATCTTCGGCTCTGTCATCAATCCGAGCCTGGGAGACGAGGTTCGGGTGACCGTGATCGCCACCGGGCTGGACAACGCCGAACCCTTCGCGTCGGATACCGGCGAGGAGCGGCCCGCCAGGCGCCCCAGCCAGCCCCAGCTGATTGCGGTCCCCTCGGCAGCGCCGGAGCCGCGCCCGGCCGCGATCCAGACCGCGACCCCGCGGGCCGCGGCGGACGATCTCCCCGCCTTCAACGACGACGCCGCCCCCGC
>JAUYMQ010000636.1 GCA_030698575.1 Deltaproteobacteria bacterium | reverse complement strand
GTCCGCGCGGCGATTCGCTCGGTCTCCTCGCCGCGGCGGAGCGTGACCGTTCCCTCGTCGATGGCCGTCACCACCGAGGACGTACGTACCTCCACGCCCAGCCGGCGCAGCGATCGCTCGGCCTTCGTCGAGAGATCGGAGGGATATCCGGGGAGCACGCGGCCCTCCCCCTCGAGGAGGAGGATCCTCGCGTGCGCGGCGCGGATCGCGCGGAATTCCTGCCGCAGAGTGTCCCTCGAGATCTCGGCGAGGGCTCCCGCCAGCTCCACCCCCGTGGGTCCCGCGCCGACAATCACGAACGTGAGGAGCGCCCGGCGCCGCTCCGGGCCTGGTTCGCGCTCAGCTAGCTCAAACGCGAGGAGAACCCGCCCGCGGATCTCCGTGGCGTCCTCGATGGTCTTGAGACCGGGGGCGAGCACCTCCCAGCCCTCGTGGCCGAAGTAGTGGTGGCCCGCGCCGGTGGCGACCAGCAGCGTGTCGTAGGGGACCTCTCCATCGTGGAGGATCACGCACCGGCGGTGCGGCTCGATGTCAATTGCCTCCGCGAGAAGCACGCGCATGTGCCGCTGCTTGCGCAGGATCCAGCGGAGCGGGGATGCGATGTCGGCGGGCGAGAGGCCGCCGGTCGCGACCTGGTAGAGGAGCGGCTGGAAGAGGTGATAGTTGCGACGATCGATAAGGGTGACCTCGACCGGGGCGCGGCGGAGCGACAGGGCGGCGTACAGGCCGCCGAAGCCGCCGCCGAGGATCACGACCTGGTGTGGGCTGCTCACGCATGATCCTCGCGCGCGCGGGTCCGCGCGCCTGCGCGCCCGGTGTGAATCTCATAAAATTCATCTGCCCATCGGCGGGTTGAGATTATCACAACTGGAAACTACCGTTAGCACTCACCTATTTATACTCATAACCCTGCTCTTTGGAATCCCAAAGGCCATGAGGAAGATCGGTTCCTTGCCCGATGCGTGGGGGGAGAAGAAGGTGATGACGTCGTCATCGTAAAACGTCAGACCCGTGGCGCCGATCTCCTGCGCGAAGGCGGCGAGGTACATCTTGCCACCCATTATGCCCGCCTCAAGTTGTGCAATTCGATAACCTCGGTTCCCCAGGGCCGACAGGACTCGCTTCAGATCGGCGAGAAAGAAGACGCAGGCCGCCGCATCTCCGGGCAGGGCCTGCCCCAATCCGAGATGGCCGGCATCCGCGCGGAACTCCCCTTCTTTGAGGAGCTCGAGCGTGCCCTCGCCGCGGCGGTAGTAATACGCTCCAGCAGGTAGCTCCTCAACATCATTGACGATCACGTAGAGATCCAGCGTGCTGTCGCCGTCGCGCGCGAAGACATCCATTGGTATACCGCGGGAAGCGCGATCGAGAATCACCGAGAACCCACTTAATCCAATTCCTACCCGTCCAAATATTCGTGTGGAGCCGCGTCTTATTATCGTGGCACCGAGAGCTGGACCGTGCAGGGGAGAAGGGATCCGCAGGGTTAAAACACGTCCTTTAGCCGGAGGGTTCCCCACGGCCGCCGCGGCACCTCGAAGACTTTGTACCTCTTGCTCTCCTCCAAGAAAACACGCCCGGTGGACGCGGTGTAGCGCGGGGTAGTCCACTTCTTCAGCGGAGAGTGGGGTCGCACGATGTGGCAGGGCCGTCAAATCCGCCATGGAGGTGGTAGGGGGCGCATCGCCCCCGAGCACGACGAGGCAAAGGGTCCCCTCGCGTTGGCCATCGATGCCGAGCAATCTATCCACGGCCTGATCCAGGAACGCCGTGATCACGCGTGCGCCTAAACCCTCAGAGGTGGCCACGGCAAGGAGATTCGCCGTCACCATCCCCGCATCCCAGTACACGTAACGGTAGGCCCGATCCCGATATTTCCACGTGCTTCGCCAGAAGATAGCCGTCTCGACGATCACGGCCGCTGCCACCGCCACGGCGGGGTCGCCGCCGGTGGCGGTGACGAGCGGTTCCCCGAGGTCCCCCTCTCGAAGCCTCCGAAGCTTGAAGTCCCCCGGGTTGAAATGGTATAGGCCCGGCGCCATCCCCTCCACGTGGCGCGCCACCACATACAGTTCCGTCGGATACAGCGCCCCCGCGCCGGCGCAGGCCCGGAAATCAAAGCGCCGATGCCCGTAAACCTTCGTTCGGGTGATGCCGTAAGTGAAATAAAGGGTTCTCGCGAGCTTCGGAAGGTCCAGCTGGCCCCCGGGAGGAGCCGTCCCGGAAATGGCCTCGAAAGTGTCCGCCGCCGGCTGGTCGAAGTCGCGAGGCAGGTCTAGTTCGGGCGCATCGGGATAGATCTTGTAGGGATGCGGTTGATTGTCAAAGTCGAGCCAGTGAGGGTTCTGTCGGACGCTCAGGTAGGAGTGCTTCGTGTACTCGTGAAATTCGCGTGCCAGTCGCGTGTCGGCGTTGGACACGAAAACCCCTTAAATAGAGATCACGAGGGAAAATATAAGCCGAGGAACGTAGGGTAGTGACCTTTCCGGGCGAAGAAGTCGTAATACAGTTGTACGACGTCAAATATGAATCTCTCCAACTTGTATGGTTTCTTACTAACCTAGCGCCCGGGCGGTAAGCTGAGCGACGCCGGCGGGCTCAGCTTCCCTCGTGTGCTAGCTTCGGCAACGCGGTTCTGGCCTCGCCTTGCCTTCCGGACGGTCTGGCCGTCTAGAAATTGCTCAATGTGCTCCCTCTATTCGTTTCTTCGCTTGACTACGCCTCGACCTCGATTTCTATGACGTCCCCCGTCACACGGACGGTGTATTTGTTGACACCCTTAGGGGCCGGCGGCGCGGTGACTTCGCCTGATTT
>JAUYMQ010000634.1 GCA_030698575.1 Deltaproteobacteria bacterium | reverse complement strand
TGGTGCGCCCCCTCCGAGGAGAGTGACGGTCAGTACTGGATCGGGGTGCAATTCGAGCCGCTCGGGGCGGCCGAGGCCGAGACCATCCGGACCTACGTGGAGCAACATACCTCCCAGACCGGCTAGTGCTCCTATGAGGGCCACTGTTGTCAAGGGGGATCTCTCGTGGGTCTCACGTGGGGCTCCTTTTTCAGCCGTTAGCCCGGTTCTGGAGGGCGTTGGAGAGCGTGTGGCCGGCGTAGCGCTCAGCGTCGGCGCCCCGACGCGGCCGTGAGCGAGCGACCAGATCCCAGTAGATCTCGCGTGGTTCCCAGCCAGCCTCCAGGCGTCCGCAGACCCAGCCCCAGTCACGGCCGGACTCGCTCCGATCCAAGCCCCTACTGGGCTGTGGGAGCGGGATCATCGGACGTATGGGCGTGCGAACGGGAACGATGGCGTCGGGATCCCAGGCTTGTCCTGACGAGCTCCGGGCAACGTTCACCCAGACGCCGTCGCGCTTCCAGTTCTTGAACCCGGCGAGCCGTCCGAGGTGTTCGCCGGAGACCGACCCAGGATCGGCTCCCGCGAGCGGAGCAATCCGCCTCTGCGCCTCGGCCCGCTCCTGCTCGTCCAGGCGGCGGCGGCAGAGCATCCAGATGTGGCATCCACCCTGCGGCGACGTGCGGACCGCGAGCGCCGCGTACTTCCGAATGACGCGGTGCATCACCTCGATCGGGACATCGTCGAGGAACATGATCGGCCAGACGTAGCCACGAGCTGGCCGCACGTAGACATCCGCGCCGCGAGCGTTCTCCGCCCCGGCCCAACCCAGGGGAAGCTCCTTGATCGGGAGGTTCGTGTGCCAGAGCATCGATCCATCCGGACGCCTTACCGCGAGGTCCGCGCAGTCGATGCCGGCCCACGTCCACCAGCGAATCATCAATTTGGTCTGATCCTTGGCTTGCATGCGCACTCTCCTCTCTCCCCCCCGGGGGGGGGCGTGTGGTTCACGGCCAGTGGCGGGTCCTGGCAGCAGCTCGGCATGAAGAGTCCTGGGTTGGTTGGTCGGTCCGACCCCCTGGAGGCGTTCAGCGCGAGTGCGTCTGAACCAACGTGTCCTTCCGGGGAGCGTGCTTGACTGACGGTCGGCCAACGCGCAGTGGGACTGGCAGCGCGACCGTCCGCAGCCGACCGGCGTGGCGATGTGGATGTCCTGGTGGCCCGGGAGGTCGTAGCCCGGAGGTGGGCGTGGGGGGCGCGAATCGGAGCTGGGTCCCGAGCGGGGGAGGACATGGCCGGGCTGGCGTTCGTGAAGGACGGCCGGCGGGTCAAGAACGAGAAGACGTAGCGACAGCCGAGCGTGGCGATGAGCGGGAGCCACGGGCCCCGCGCCGAGACCGTCTACGGAGCGTGCGGCTGATGTGGCTCGGCGGCCGGCTTACCTGCGAGGGGTCGCCTACGAGGCTTCACGGGCCGGGGGTGTGGGGGTGGAGGCGTAGGCGACGTGCTCTGCGCGGGGGCTGCATTTGCGGCCTGCAAGCGGGCCAGAGTCTCGAGATAGGTCCAGGGCAGCCAGTCGCCGGGCCTCTCGGACGCGGCCTTCGCGTGCCGCATCAGCTCGGTCAGGTAGTGGAAGGCGTTGCCGCCATTGAGCTCCGTCGTGTGGATGAGCGTCATGTACAGGTCGCCCACCTCTGCACCACGCGCGTTGAAGTAGAAGAGACTGTTCTTTCGGTGGCGGATCGCTCGCTTGAGCGCCCTCTCCACGAGGTTGTTTTCCAGGGGGGCTCCGGGAACGCGCAGGAAGAGGGTGAGCTTGTCCCAGCGCTTGAGCAGGTACCTGATCGCGGCGCCCAGCCCCGAGTTGGGCTCGACGCGCTTCTCCTCCATCTGGGCCTCCATCCATCGCTGGATCTCCTCCATGATGGGCCCGCTCTCCCGCTGATGGCGATGGAGGCGCTCGTCGTCCGAGAGGCCCGCCTTCCGGCAGAGGTCGTCGACACGGAAGACGTCCCTCATCCTCTCGAGCAGGTAGCGGCACTCCTCGGGGAAGCTCTCGACCTGGTCTACGACGTGCCGGCGGCCGTGGACCAGGCAGTTGGCGGGGACCACTTCGTGCCCCTTCGGGTGGTTGCGGTCGAGCCCATCGCACATTTGGATCGGCGGTCGGCGCCCGGGCTCCCGCTCCGTCAGGAGATCCGCGAGGTTCTCGCCCGCGTGCTGACGGCCGGTGATGTAGAGCGCGATCGGGTGACTCTCGAAGATCGCCACGATGCCCGTCGTGAACAGCCCGGTGCGTTCGGGAGAGGGAAGCGCTCCGCTCTCGATCAGCCGGGCACGGCGCTTCCCCATGAACTCGAGGATGCGCATGTAAGTGTCGTCGTTGTGCATGAGGACCCCCTGGGCCCCCAGGCGGCGCAGTTCCTGAAGGACGGGCTTGATCTCGTCCGCTCGCACGACCAGGACATCCCACATCGTGGCGTCCGGGACCGGGGTGCCCATATGTCCCTGCAGCCCCTCGAGGCGGTAGAGGGGCATCCCCCCGCCGTAGCGCAGCAGCGCGATGATGGCCACGGCCGAGGCGCTGTACTTCCGACCCTGCGCCTCGGGGGGCGCGGCCGCCGTGAAGACCGCGCCGCAACTGTTGCAGCGAAGTCGCTGAGAGAGCCAGCACTCCCCCACCAGGGGGGGCTGACCCTGGATTCGCAAGATCTTCGCCGGCTCCCGCAGCTCGAAGAGGTTGCCCCGACCGCACAGCGGGCATCGGTCTCCGGGGTGGAGCTTGTCGTGCGTCACCCGGATCGGGCAGAGATCGAGGTACGCCGAGAGGGGCAGACAGCCGTGCCCCGGGGCTTGGGGCTTGTCGGCATCGGGCGTCGGGGAGGTCGCCCCGTTCTCATCGATGCCCGTCACCGCCGCCCCCTCGGGCGCCTCTGGCTTGGTACCCGCATCCGAGTCCCCTGCCGTGCCTTTCCCGCCTCGGGGCAGGACATCGTCCGTCTTCTCGCTGCTCCGGAGACCGAGCAGGTGGCGGATGCGGGCGAGCGTCGCTCGCCCCTCCCGCACGAGCTTCGTCAGCGCCACGACCGTTCCCACCAGGCCCTCGATCAGCTCGTGGTCCTCGGGGACGACGATCCCCTTCGTGCGATCCACGAGCCCCTCGAGCTGAGCCATGTCCACCTCGACCACCTCCGGCGTCTTGCTCATGGCGGTGGCATCTGCCCCAGCCTCTGGCGAAAGTCCTTCACCAGCGGGTAGCCATAGACGTCCTTCGGCGGCCGGTTGGGCCGCTTCGTCGGCGCGTCCTTGCCGCGGCCCGTCGTCATCCCGAGGTACGTCCAGTTGGCGGCCTTGTAGCATGTTCCGCGGAAGCGTGCCGGATCGACGAAGGTCTCGGTGAAGTAGATCCGGTGCGCGTACTGCTGCTCCCAGTCGCCGGAGAGCTGCCGCGCCATGCGCCCGAGCAAGTGCGACGCCAAGAGCGGCACATGGATCCACGGCAGGATCAAGAACCGGCTCTGGTAGGCCACGTAACGGACGTTGGCCTTCCTCGCCTCCGCGGACCACCCGATGTGCCGGTCCCTCGGTCCGAGATGCCTTGGCGCCGATGTCCAGCAGAAGCAGGCCAGCGGCGAGCCGCTCGCCGTCACGAGATACTTGAGGTGCTCGCCGACAGGCCTCGCGTAGCCGAGGTAGTGGTGCTCGTCGATGAGCGAATCGACCAGCGCCTCCTCGGGGGTGCGACGCACCTGCCGTATCTCGATCGGCCCCAGATCGCCGAGGTTTCCTTCGCGCGGGACCGGCCGAACGTGGACTCGTTGCGGTGGCCTCCACCTCGGGACCGTTCGGCACTGCGGGGGCGGCAACGTGATGTGACCGGCACGGTGCAGCGCCAGCAGGAGGCCCCGGCACACTGCGTCGCGCAGCGCCCCGTTGGCCTGACGCCACGACCACGCCTCGCACAGCAGGATCGACAGGGCCCGGCGCTTCGCCTTCGGATGCTCCGCGATGAGCCTCCGAATCGCGTCCACGTCGGCGGCGTTGATGGCGCGTCCCCGGTACCGGAGCACGATGTCCACGCCCCATTGGTACCAAACTCCGGAAGAGAACGCAAGTCCCTACGTCGTGGCCGCCTGGGCGATGGGCCTCCACAGCGGCGCCGCTCTCGTCGCGTCTGGGTCGCCCGCCGCCAGCAGTACCTGGAGCTGGTGGGCCAGGAGTTCGTGTCCCGCCGCCCCCTTCCGTCCTGGCCAGTACCTGAATTTGCCCTCGGACAGGCGCTTGTGGGCCAGCCACATCCCCTGGCCGTCGTAGCAGAGAAGCCGGATCGCCGTGCCGCGCCGGCTCCGGAACACGAAGATCGTGCCGGAGAGCGGGTCGCTTGCGAGCACCTCTCGACAGATCCGGCTCAGACCGTCGATCCCGCGCCGGAAGTCCTGCGGCTCCACGGCCACGAGGATTCGCATCTGGGGGGTCACCTGGATCACGACCTCCTCCCCCAGAACGCGCTCGCCAGCGCCGCAACGTCCACCGCGCTCCCGCCCGACACGTCGATGCGCATCTGCTCGCCGTCACGCCCCGCCAGGTCGATCACCACCTTGGGCCCGGCCGGCACCTGTGGCATCTGCAGCGTGACGAACTCCATCGCCCGCTTCCCTGGGCTCGGCTCCATCGTGCCCGCCAGCTTCTTCAGCCGCTCGTAGTTGAAGCGAAGAGCCCGTGCCGTCGCGTACAACCCGGCCGTTCGCGCCACCGCAACCGCGTCGCGCCACAGCTCCTCGGGGATCCGCGACCCCCGACCGCCCCCATTCCTACGCCAGCCCTCCACGCGCCGCTGCAGCGCCCTCAGATCCTCGGACTCTCCCATGAGCGTAACCTCCTACGCTCACTAGCCTACGGGCCGCCGGGGGCTCAGTCACGCACGCTCGCCGGAAGGACACTTTTCAACGGCCAAGGGCTCCGCCAGCTTTGTCGCTCCTCCTCTACATACCGCTGTGGGTATGCCGTTCGTCGTCGCTCCTCGGCTTCCCGAAGCCGAATGGCTCGCCGAAAATCTGCGCAGTTATTCTTGCGCGGGCCCTAAGGTATGACCAATGAATCCGGGCTAGCCGCCGACGCCGGCCGGGCCCGAGCCCGTGTTCGCTGGATCGCGATCTCGACGGCGTTGGCGGCGGGGCCGACCAGGAACAGGGCGTAG
>JAUYMQ010000620.1 GCA_030698575.1 Deltaproteobacteria bacterium | reverse complement strand
ATGATCCTCGACCGCCGCCTGCCGCTCGGGAAGCGCGATGCGGAGGCCTACCGGCGGCGCATCGCGCGCCGGGGGCGGCGGGAGCCGGTGGCCTACATCACCGGGGAGCGGGAATTCTGGTCCCTGCCCTTTCGAGTGACCCGATCGGTCCTGATACCGCGCCCGGATACCGAGACGCTGGTGCAGGAAGGGCTTGAACTTCTTGAGAAAGCGGGGTTCCATGACCGGGCGCCGCGCGGCGGTACGGATCAAGGGGCGCGCGTCATCGACGTCGGAACGGGATCAGGCTGCGTGGCTGTGGCGCTGGCTCACGCGAACCGGCGCGCGCAGGTCCTCGCCATCGATCGCAGCGCGCGAGCGCTGCGTGTGGCGGCCCGCAACGTGGAACGGCTAGACCTTGTGGGGCGGGTGACGCTCTGCCGGGGCGATCTCCTCGGCGAGCGGGACGGAGCCAGAGGGGCCGGGAAGAGCGGGCGAGCGGCGCCGGCTCATCTCATTCTCTCGAACCCGCCCTACGTCGAAGACGGCGACTGGGAAAAGCTGCCGCCGGACATTCGTGACTGGGAGCCCGCGGGTGCGTTGCGTGGCGGACCCGACGGCCTTGCGGTCCACCGGCGGCTTCGGGCAGACGCCCCCGCGCACCTTCTTCCCGGCGGCTCGATCGCCGTCGAGGTGGGCGTCGGGCAGGCGGCGGCCGTGTCGGCGCTCTACGAGGCCGGCGGCGATTTCGAGGGGATCCGGGTGATCGCGGATCTGGCTGGAATTCCAAGAGTGGTCTCGGCAAGGCGACGGTAATCAGGAGGCCCGCGCGACGCGGCGGCGAGGGGGGACACCATGAACGCAATTGTCATCAAGGGCGGGAAGCGGCTCGAGGGGAGCGTCGATATCAGCGGGGCGAAGAACGCTGCGTTGCCGATCCTCGCCTCCACTCTTCTTACGTCGGGCACCAGCGTTCTGACCAACGTGCCGCGTCTCGAGGACGTGAGCACGATGATCCGCCTGCTGGAATACATGGGAGCTGAGTGCCGCTGGCACGACTCCCTCATTGTCGACTCGACCCGGCTCAAGAATTCGGAAGCGCCCTACGAACTGGTGAAAACCATGCGGGCGAGCATCCTCGTCCTTGGGCCCCTCGTGGCGCGGTACGGCTATGCGCGCGTTTCGCTGCCGGGGGGATGCGCTATCGGCGCGCGCCCCATCAACCTGCACCTGAAGGCGCTCGAGACGCTCGGGGCGCGGATTGAACTCGAGCACGGCTACGTGACGGCGCACTGCGACCGCCTCCGGGGCGGCGAGATCAGTTTCGACACGGTGACGGTCACGGGGACCGAGAACATTCTCATGGCGGCCTGCTTGGCCGACGGCGTCACGACCATCGACAACGCGGCCGAAGAGCCCGAGGTAGTGGCGCTGGCCGAGACGCTGTCCCGGATGGGCGGGCGCATCTCGGGCGCCGGTACGCGCCGCATTGTCGTGGAGGGTGTGCCGCGCCTCAGCCCGGTGGCCTCGCGCATCATGCCCGACCGCATCGAGGCGGGGACCATGATGGTGGCCGCTGCGATTACCGGCGGCGATGTGCGGATCAGGGGCGCCAGGCAGGAACACCTCGGTGCGGTAGTCACGAAGCTCGAGGAGGTGGGTGTGAAGATCGAGCCGGAGGGTGACGTGCTACGGGTGATCGGGCCGGAACGCATCGGAAGCGCCGACCTTCGGACCCATCCCTTCCCGGGGTTTCCGACGGACATGCAGGCGCAGTTCATGGCGCTGATGACCATTTCCGAGGGTGACAGCCGGATCTCCGAGACGGTCTTCGAGAATCGTTTCATGCACGTGAATGAGCTGCAGCGCATGGGCGCGGATATTTCGATTCAGAGCAACACGGCGCACATTCGCGGGGTGCCGCACCTCTCGGGAGCACCGGTGATGGCGACCGATCTGCGCGCCAGCGCGAGCCTCATCCTCGCGGGACTGGCCGCCCGGGGCGAGACGCGCGTGACGCGCATCTACCACCTCGACCGCGGCTACGAGCAGCTCGAGCGAAAGCTGACGGACCTGGGGGCCAGCGTGCGGCGAGTGAGTGAAGAGTGAAAGCCGCCGCACCCTCGATGCCACTGCTCTCGACCACCTCGAAAGATTTCGGCCGGACTTTCGACCGCATCTGCGAGCGTGGCCTCGTGGACGGGCGGCAGGTCGAGACCGAGGTCCGCGCGATCATGGAGGCGGTGCGGCGCAAGGGCGATCGCGCGCTCATCCAGCTCACGCGGAAGTTCGACGGCCTTCGCCTGACGCCGGCCACCCTCGAGGTGGATCGGCGCACCATCCGGGCCGCGGGCCGCGGGCTGCCTGCCGCCGCGCTTCGCACGCTCGAAGTGGCTGCGGCCCGCATCGCGCGCTTTCACGCGAAGGCGCGCCCGCGCTCCTGGCGCATGGACGGCGGCCCCGGGGTGAAGCTGGGCGAGCAGGTGACGCCGCTCGATCGCGTGGGTGTCTACGCGCCGGGCGGCAAGGCTACCTACCCCTCATCGGTTCTGATGGCCGCCGTTCCGGCCAGGGCGGCGGGTGTTGGCGAGATCGTGCTGGCCACGCCGGCATCCGGGGGGAAGCTGAGCCCCGCGGTGCTCGCGGCGGCGGAAATCGCCGGCGTGGATCGCGTGTTCCGCATCGGCGGAGCCCAGGCGATCGCCGCGCTCGCCTACGGCACGCGCACGGTGCCACGGGTCGACAAAATCGTCGGGCCCGGCAACATCTACGTCGCCACGGCCAAACGGCTGGCTTTCGGCGAGGTCGGGATTGACGCCATCGCGGGGCCGACGGAGATCCTGATCCTGGCGGATCAGACCGCCAACCCCGAGTGGCTTGCGGCGGATCTTCTCTCGCAGGCCGAGCACGACGAGGATGCGCGAGCGATTCTCATTTCGACCTCGCGGGCAATTTTGGAGAAGACCCGCGCGGCGCTTGCCAGGCAGATGGCGCGGGCGCCCCGCCGGCGCATCATCGAAAAGGCGCTCGCGCGCGGAGGCGCGCTCATCCGGGCGAGGAGCGCCGCGGAGGCGGTCGGTCTTGCCAACCGGTATGCGCCGGAGCACCTGGAGCTTGCCGTTGCCCGGCCGTCGCTCTGGCTCCGGCAGATTCGCCACGCCGGCGCTATCTTTCTCGGGCACAATTCAACCGTGGTGCTGGGGGACTTCGTGGCGGGACCCAATCACGTGCTTCCCACGGCGGGCACGGCGCGTTTCTTCTCCCCGCTGGGCGCGCAGGACTTTGTGAAGCGCTCCAGCGTGATCGAGGTGAGCCGCGCCGGCATCCAGCGGCTGGGCCCGCACGCGCGAACGCTTGCCGGGCTGGAGGGGTTGGCGGGGCACGCTGAGGCGGTGCGGGTGAGGATGGAGGCGGACCGGGGGGGCCGGAGCCGCCGGGCAGACGGATCGCGACGGAAGGAGCGGAGGGGACGATGAAGAAGACGACGCCCAGAAAACGCGGCGAGGGGGCGCGCAGCGCCCAGCTCAGTCGTAAAACGCGCGAGACCGACATCTCGATGAAACTCGTTGTGGACGGGACGGGCGACTACCACGTCGACACCGGGATCCCCTTCTTCGACCACTTGCTCGGCGCCGCGTTCAAGCACGGTTTCTTCGACGTGCAGCTCAAGGCTCGCGGCGATCTCGAGGTGGATCTCCACCACACGGTCGAAGACGTGGGCATCGTGCTCGGACAGGCCTTCCGGAAGGCGCTCGACGGCTACAAGGGCGTACGGCGCTACGGCCACGGCGTGGTCCCCATGACGGAAACGCTGACGGAGGTGACGGTTGATCTCTCGAACCGGCCGCACTTCGTCTTCAATGCCGTACTGCCGGTGAACAAGATCGGCGGCTTCGATCTGGAGCTGGTGGAGGAGTTTCTCCGCGCCTTCGGTTCGAATGCGCAGATCGATCTGCACGTGAACGTGCGGTACGGAAAAAACTCGCACCACCTGGTCGAGAGCATATTCAAGGCGCTTGGCCGGGCCCTCGATCAGGCGAGCAGCGCCGAGCCGCGCGTGAGCGGCGCGCTCTCGACAAAGGGTGTTCTCTAGCAATGATCGCCATCGTCGACTACGGGATGGGAAACGTCCGAAGCGTGCAGAAGGCTTTTGAGAACCTGGGTCACGCGGCGGAAGTCACGCCCGATCCCGACCGGCTGCGCGGCGCCGCGGGCGTCGTTCTGCCGGGGGTTGGCGCCTTCGGCGACTGCATGGCGAATCTCGAGCGCGGGGGCCTGCGCGAGGCAGTCGTGGAGGTTGTCAGGAGCGGGAAGCCGTTTCTCGGGATCTGCCTCGGGCTTCAGCTGCTGTTCACCGAAAGCGAGGAGTTCGGACGGCAGGAGGGTCTCGGCCTGGTTCCGGGGCGCGTGCTCCGCTTCCCGTCCACCGATCCGGACGGCGGCTCACTCAAGGTGCCACACATCGGCTGGAACGAGGTCCGGTGGCGAAAGCGGGCGCGCATCTTCGAGGACCTGCCCGATCCAAGCTATCTCTACTTCGTCCACTCCTACTACGTGGCCCCGGACGATCCTGACTGGTTGGCCGGCACGGCTGAATACGGCTCCCCCTTCACCGCGGCCATCGCGCGCGACAACATCTGGGGAGTCCAGTTCCATCCCGAGAAGAGCCAGCAGCTCGGTCTCGAGGTGCTCGCGCGTTTCGGCAATCTCTGCCAGGGCTGACCGACGGAGATTTCTCCAAACATGAAGCCACGAACCTCCAGCACGCGCGGACGGCGCCGGGCCGGACCTTTCCGGCTTGCCTGCGCCGCAATGGCGCTTCTTCCCATGCTTGCCGCCTGCGCGCGGTTCGTCGAGGTGCACCGGAGCGATCTTCTGAAGGAGCGGCCGGTGCGGCGAATAGCCGTCCTGCCCTTTGCGACCGATCTCTACGTCGAGCGGACGAAGGGGACCTTCGAACCGGTTGTCACCTGTCTTATCGAGGGGAGGCGCTATGCGGGCGGGCTGATTCCCAAGACCGCGCCCGACGAGGTGACCGCGGCCTTCGTGCAGCAACTCACCTTGCGGGGCGGCGGCTACGAGCTGGTTCTGCCGGGCGAGACACAGGCGTTCGTCGACCGGCAGGGTCTCGATGCAGCGACACTCGATCCGGCGACCTTCTTCATGGCGATCGGCCAGGGGCTCAAGGTCGACGCGGTTGTCGCGGGAAACGTCCTTCGCTTCGACGAGCTCAGGGGATCGGCCTACGGCGCCGAGCGGTCGGCCTCGGTCGCGATCGACACGCATCTCATGGACGCGCGGACGGGCGCGCTGCTGTGGGAGGGCAGCTACCAGGAAGCGCAGGCGACACTGAGTGAGAACGTGGCGAGCTTCGGCACGCTCGTGCAGCGTGGCGCGAAGTTCCTGACGGCCAGCCAGCTCGCCACCTGGGCCGTCGAGCAGATCCTGGAGGAGTTTCCCCGGCCCGGGGAGACCGGAAAGAATGCCCCCGAGGAGGCCGCGCCGTGATCCTTTATCCCGCGGTGGACATCAAGGAGGGCGCCGCGGTGCGCCTCACGCAGGGCGACATGGCCCGCGAGACGCGCTACGACGACCATCCCGAGAACGCGGCGAAGCGGTGGGAAAGCGAGGGGGCCCGGTGGCTCCACGTGGTCGATCTGGACGCCGCCGTGGCCGGCGAACCGCGCAACCTGCCTGCCATCGAGAAGATACTGAAAGCCGTGCGGATCCCCGTTCAGATCGGCGGCGGGGTGCGCACGCTCGACGCCGCTTCGCGCCTCATTGATCTCGGGGCTTCGCGGGTCGTCATCGGCACCGCAGCGCTTTCCGATCCGGAGCTGCTCGAGCGCGCGGCGGCGAAGCATCCGGGGCGCGTGGCTCTCGGCCTCGATGCGCGCGGCGGCCGCGTTGCGATCCGCGGCTGGAAAGAGACGACGGAGGATAGCGCCGCGGAGATCGCCGGGCGTTTCGACGGGCTCGGGCTAGCGGCGATCATCTACACCGACATAGAGGTGGACGGCACGCTGCGCGGCCCCAGCCTGAAGGCGACGGAGACGCTCGCGCGCGCGCTGGTAACCCCGGTGATTGCCTCGGGCGGCGTGGGGAAGCTCGAGGATCTGCGCCGCCTTCTCGAAATAGAGGCGGCGGGCGTCGCGGGGGTGATCGTCGGACGCGCGCTCTACACCGGCGACGTCGTGATGGCCGACGCGCTCACGCTCCTCGGCGGCGGCTAGCGTCCCGCTGCGCATGTCATTGCGAGGATGGCCGCAGGCCCGACGAAGCAATCCCCCTCGCAGCTGCCGGGGGATTGCTTCGTCGCTTCGCTCCTCGCAATGACATGCGGAATGAGGCACGGTCCCGGGTACAAAGGAGATCTTCAAGTGCTGGCTCGAAGAATCATCCCCTGCCTCGACGTGAAGGATGGCCGTGTCGTGAAGGGGGTCAACTTCGTGAATCTTCGCGACGCCGGCGATCCGGTCGCCGCCGCGCTGGCTTATGACGCGGCGGGCGCCGACGAACTGACCTTCCTCGACATCACGGCTTCCCACGAGACTCGCGGCACCATGATTGACGTGGTCGCGCGCACGGCCGAGGGGGTCTTCATGCCCGTCACGGTCGGCGGCGGAATCCGCGAACTGGAGGACATTCGCGCGCTGCTGCGCGCGGGGGCCGACAAGGTTTCTATCAATACCAGCGCCGTCGAGGATCCCGACTTCGTCGGGCGCGCCGCGGGCCGCTTCGGAAGCCAGTGCATCGTGGTGGCCATTGACGCCAAGCGCGCACCTGACGGGGGTGAATTGCGCTGGGAGGTCTTCACGCACGGCGGGCGCAGTCCCACCGGGAGCGAAGTGCTTGCCAGGGCGCGGCGGATGGAAATGGCGTCCGCCGGGTAGATCCTTCTCACGAGCATGGATGCCGACGGCACGCTGAAGGGCTACGACATCGACCTCACCCGGCGGGTGAGCGACGCGGTCGGTATCCCCGTCATTGCCTCCGGCGGCGTCGGCACCCTCGAGCACCTCTACGAGGGGCTCACGGCGGGCGGCGCCACAGCGGCGCTGGCGGCGAGCATCTTCCACTTCGGCCAGCACACGATCCGCGAGGCCAAGGCCTACCTGGCCGCCCGCGATGTGCCGATACGGCTCTAAAGAGGCGTATTTCAAGACTTTTTTGGGCCCGGGGCAGTTGACAGCACCGGTTCGGGCTATATACTTACCGCTTCGGTCCGGCTGGGTCGGACCGTTTTCGTTTACTACGTCCAAATCCCGACTGAGGGGAGGCGATTTCATTGCCGGGAATCAAGGTCAAGGACAACGAGCCTTTCGAGTACGCCATGAAGCGGTTCAAGAAGGCGTGCGAAAAGGCGGGTATTCTTTCGGAGATCCGCAAGCGTCAGCACTACGAGAAGCCGAGCGTGCGCCGCAAGCGCAAGGCAATTGCCGCGCATAAGCGCGCGCTCAAGAAGATGCGCCGGGCGCAGGCCTGAGTCGGACGACGGGTCCTCGTTCCAGCGCGGTGTTTCTGTTCCAGTCACCGGCCCGGGCCGCAATCCAGGTCCGTCCCATCTCGTGATCCAGTCGCAAAATCTCGACGGCCCCGGCCCGGGTTACCGGGCCGGCGTGCCGCGCTTGGACAGACATGACGGCGAGGACCCACAGGCAGCGCGCGGCATCCGGCACTGACGACCGCCACTCGCTGTACCCGTTCCTCTATGCCCACAGACTCGCGGCATCTTTCTACCGGCGCGACTGCGCCGAGGTGGCGCGTGATCTCCTGGGGGCCGTCCTCGTGCGTCGCGAGGGAAGCCACCTGACGGCAGGCGTGATCGTCGAGAACGAGGCGTACTACGGCGACGGTGATCCGGCGAGCCACGCTCATCGCGGGCGCACGCAGCGCAACGCCCCGATGTTCGGCCCGCCGGGGCATGCCTACGTCTACTTCATTTACGGAAACCACTACATGCTGAACGCAGTCTGCGGAGAGGCGGGAGAGCCCGCCGCGGTGCTGATCCGGGCGCTCGAACCGCTTGCAGGTTTTGAGCGAATGCGGCGGCGGAGGCGCGTGCGCCGCGAGCGCGATCTCACGAACGGGCCCGGACGTCTGACGCGGGCCCTGGGTCTGGGGCCGCGGCACAACGGAGCGCCCCTGGTCGAGGGCGATTTGTTCGTCGCCGCTCCCTGCGCCCGGCGTGGCGCGATCGCGCGCGGGCCGCGGGTGGGCGTGTCCGGCCGGTCGGATGCGAAGCTCCGGTTCTATTTGAAGGGAAACCCGTACGTGTCGCGCGCCTGAGCGCGGCGGAGGTTCCGGGCGTGGGGGGACGCATCCCCGAAGAGACGATCGATCTCATCCGGGATCGGACCGACATCACCCAGGTGATCTCGGCGCAGGTCTCGCTCAAGCGCTCCGGCGGAAACTTCCTCGGCCTCTGCCCCTTTCACACGGAGAAGACGCCGAGCTTCAACGTGAGCCCCGAGCGGCAGACCTTCCACTGCTTCGGCTGCGGCACGGGCGGCAATGTCTTCACCTATCTGATGCGCCTCGAGGGACTCACTTTCCCCGAGGTCGTCGAGAGGCTGGCCCGGGAGCGTGGCATCGAGCTTCCGCGCCGCGAGGCCTCACCCGCCGAGGCGCAGGCCCGGAGCGAACGCGAGCGGCTGCGCGAGGTGACCTCGGCTGCGCGCGACTACTTTGAAGCCCAGCTGGCGGCGAGCGCCGAGGCCCGGGCCTACGTGGCCGAGCGGGGTGTCGGCGATGAGACCGTAAAGCGCTACCATGTGGGCTACGCGCCGGACGGCTGGACGGGCCTGGCCGAGCACCTCGAGCGGAAGGGATTTACAGCCGGGCTTGGCGTGAAGGCCGGGCTTTTGATCCCCCGAAAGGGATCGGGCCACTACGATCGTTTCCGGCACCGGGTCGTCTTTCCAATCCACGATCTGAACGGCAACGTCCTCGGCTTCGGGGGGCGGGCGCTCAGCGGCGGGAAGACCGGCGGCGAGGACGCCAAGTACCTGAACTCGCCCGAGACGCCGCTCTATGACAAGGGGCGGGCGCTCTTCGGGATCCTCGAAGCGCGCGAAGCGGTGCGGCGCGCCGGGCGCGTGGTGGTGGTCGAAGGCTACTTCGACGCTATCCTGCTGGCGCAATCCGGCATCGATAACGTGGTGGCGCCCTGCGGAACGGCGCTCACCGACGGCCAGGTTCGCGTGCTCCGGCGGTTCGCCGAAGACATCGTCACGGTCTTCGACTCCGACGATGCGGGCCGGCGCGCAACCGAGCGCGCCATGCACCTTTTTCTCGAGGAGGGCGTCCAGGGTTACGGGGTCGGACTGCCGGAGGGGCTCGACCCCGACGACTACGTTCGCCAGCACGGGCCCGACTCGCTCCAGCAGGACATCCGGCTCGCGCGCCCGCTTCTCGAGGAGTGGGTCGTGCGCCAGGCCGAGGGGCTCAGGTCCTTCGCCGAGCGGGGGCGGCGCGCGGCGGTGATCGGCGCGGTGCTGCAGAAGATCAAGAACCCGGTCGAACTCGATCTCTATATGAAGCTCGCCGCCGAGCGGCTCCACATCGAGGAGCGGCTCATGCGGGAGCACCT
>JAUYMQ010000616.1 GCA_030698575.1 Deltaproteobacteria bacterium | reverse complement strand
GATCGCCGCCGCGACGCTGGGGTGGAACGCGGTCATTCTGGACGGCCTGGCGGATCGGACCATCGAACAACTGTTGGGACTCGATCGACCCGGGGATTTCGAGGGCGCCGAGCGCGAAGAGCCGGAGCTGATCATGGTCGTCTGGCCGACCGATGCTGGAATCGGCGGGCTGGAGGTCGCCGGGCGATCTCTTCCGCTCCACATCGATCCCGACGCAGTTCACGCGCTGACACAACAACGCTGGTGCGGCAAGGCAAACCGGCTGAGCGCGGACGATCCGTTTCCCTGGGAGATCATCGATCATGTGGCAACGGCGTCGCGCAAGTTGAGCAGCGAACGAACGACCCTCGAGCTCGTGAATCCGGCGAGGACACGGGGCCGGGTCGGGGGGGCTGGCAATGGGCCGTCAGCCGGACAGATCATCCGGCAACGCCGAAGCCTCCTGAGCTGCGACGGTGAAACGATGATTGCAGCGGAGAGTTTCTACCGAATGCTCTTCCGGGTGATGCCTCGCGTCGAACGGACCGTGAACCAACGTCCCATGCCATGGGACGGGATACCCTGGGATCCGACGATCCATCTGGCCCTGTTCGTGCACAGGGTCGTCGACATCCCACCCGGGTTGTACATGCTGCCCCGGAACCCCGGCACGATGAAGACGCTCCGAAGCGTCATGCGGACGGAGTTTTCCTGGACGCCGCCGCCGCGCTGCCCTCCCGATCTCCCCCTCTACCTGCTCGCGGAGGGGGATGTGAGGGACGTCGCCACGACGGTCAGTTGCCACCAGGGGATTGCCGGAGACGGCGCGTTTTCCCTCGGCATGATCGCCGAGTTCGAGCCGACCCTGCGAAAGGTAGGCCCGTGGTTTTACCGGCGCATGTTCTGGGAGGCTGGCGCCGTCGGGCAGGTTCTCTATCTCGAGGCGGAAGCGGCCGGCGTCCGGGCCACCGGGATCGGCTGTTTTTTTGATGACCCGGTCCACGACGTCTTCGGCTTTCCGGATGCCACATTCCAATCGCTGTATCACTTCACAATCGGCGGGCCCGTGGACGACCCCCGCCTCACGACGCTCCCGCCGTACGGCGCGCATGTGCATGCCCGGGAGCGCGGGACGGATCGGCCGTGAACCTGTCCCGGTCCCACATGCGCTACCCTGCTGTAACTCCTTTCTAAACCCGAAGGTGTCTCGTTAAACCGGGGCAGACCACACCTTCAACGAGGTTCGAACTTGACAGGTCTCGATACGACGGACGGGGGGTTGAAGTGAGGTGCAGGGTTTGCTAGGGTAGAGGCGATGGAGCCTCGCTACACCATCGGCCGGCTGGCGCGGGAGGTGGGTGTGCCTGCCTCGACGGTCCGTTACTACGAGCGCAGCCGGCTTCTCCGGCCCGACGGCAGGACCGAGGGGAACTACCGGATCTACGGTCCTGAGGCGCTCGAGCGTCTGCGCTTCATACGCGCGGCCCAGGCCATCGGCCTCACGCTCGAGGATATTACGACGCTGCTCGACTTCCGGAATGGCCGGACCGCCCCCTGCAGGGAGGTCCAGACCCTTCTTGAAGAGCGGCTGTCGGAACTCAAGAAGAGACTCGGGCAGCTGCGCCATGTGCAGGCCATCCTCCGCTCGTCTCTCCGGAGGTGTCGCAGGACCGAACGCCGCGGGCGCTGCGAGGTCTTGGACACGCTGAAGGTTGTTGCATCTGCCTCCACGACCCGGGCCCCCCGCCGCGCATCCTCGAGAGAATCCTCCAATCGCACTTGACCTTGAACCCAGGTTCAAGGCCTAGACTCTCCTACGTCGGACCGATGCCGTCGGGCGATCTGAACAGCGGCGGATAAGACTGACGTTCGACGCCCAGGGGAGAGAATCATGGCGAATGCGCTCTGTCCCGTCTCCGGCAAACGAGGCAAGCCGGTGCCTCTCGTCACGTTGCGCAGCCTCGTCCTCCGCGAGCATGCCGCCGTCGTCGAGGACCGCGCGTGGTACTTCTGCGATCGGCTCGACTGCGAGGTCGTCTATTTCACCGACGACGGGCGGACGCTCGAGAAAAACGCCCTGACCGTCCGCGTGGGGCTCAAGGAGAAGGAGGCTCCACGGCCGATCTGTTACTGCTTCGATCACACCGCCGAGAGCATACGGCAGGAGATCGAGAAGACGGGTCGGAGCACGGTGGTTGCATCGATCAGGACGAAGGTGGAAGCGGGCGAGTGCAGTTGTGAAGTCCTTAACCCGAGGGGCACCTGCTGCCTCGGCGACGTCAACAAGGAGGTCAAGGCTGCCCTCGCTTCGGTTCAAGGCACCGATTCCGCGCAGGAGGAGTAAACGCAGATGAAAGTCTCGAAAGAAGGTCTGACTCTCACGGGAGCGCTCGTGGCCGGCCTCGCGGCTTCGGCCTGCTGCCTTGGGCCGCTGGTGCTCGCCATCGTCGGGATCGGCGGAGCCGCGTCGGCCCTGGCCCTGGCGCCGTATCGTCCCTATCTCCTTGCCCTGACGGCTGCCTTCCTCGGCCTGGCGTTCTTCCTGACGTACCGGCGACCGGCCGGCGCCTGCGGCCCCGGGAACGCCTGCGAGCTGCCCAAGGCGAACAGGATCGGAAAGATGCTCCTTTGGCTGGTCACACTCGTGGTTGTCCTGACGGCGACATTCCCCTATTACTCACGCTACCTTTTTTGAAAGGCCTCGGAGGCTCACATGAAACTTCGCAGTTGGCTCCGTTTGCTCCTGCCCGTGCTGCTGGTGTTGTCGGCCCCGGCTCCTTGGGCGATCGGCGCTACGCCCTCGAACAAAGAAGACAAGACGACCCTGACCATCAAGGGCATGACTTGCGGCGGGTGTGTTGCC
>JAUYMQ010000611.1 GCA_030698575.1 Deltaproteobacteria bacterium | reverse complement strand
GGGTGCTTCAGGCCATGCGCGCCGATGACCGCGGGGATATGCTGTTCGCGCCACCGACGGGCCCCCTCCCCCGGGCGCACCCGGGCAAGCGGTTTCGGGATCGTCGCCAGCATCCCCAGGGTGCAACGCAAGTGCGAAAGGAGCTGCAGAATGAAGCCTGAGACTTCTGCTGCGGCCGGCGCGGCCGGATGTACCGGTGCCGGATCCCCGCCTCCTGGACACGCAGCGAGAAGGCCAGGAGGAACTCGGAGCCGTTGCCATGTTGGAGCTGGCGGATCGGGAATGGGAAGGCTTTCCGTAACTCTGCAAAACACTCGAGACTCGACACCTGATTCTGGCGCCGATAGAGGCGGAGGACCCGCAGGCGGGGGCAGTCGTCCAGAGCGGTGTATTGGAACACCTTCGGCCCGGCGATCTTCACGACCTTGACATCCACCTGGACGGAGTCACCCGGGTGCGGCTTCTCGAATAGCGTGAGCTGCCGCGGCGTGGGCGTGCGTGCACGACCGCGGGCCAGCCGCGGCAGGCCGAGCTTCCGAAAGGTCTGCCGGGTGGTGCAATGGACACGGTGCGCTTGTGCACCCGCCGGAGCCAGATCCGCGTCCGCGGCGCGCCGTAGCGCAGTGCTCGCCGCGCGGGCTCGATGCGCCGCACCACCTCGTCAGGCAGGCGAGTGGGGCGGGTCCTCGGGTACCGGGGCAGGAGCCCGGTCGCCCCGGCCGCCCGCCGGCGTCGCACCCAGGCCCGGACGGTCTTGCGGTCCAGCCCGAAGCGCCGGCTGGCCCCTTTGAGCCCATGCTCAAGCGCGTAGGCGACGACGCCCACCCGCTGCTTCACTCTCAAGCGGTACTGCGGAGCGATCACGATCGTCTCCATCAGATAGTCCTCCTGGGGGATCTCATGTCATCCTCTCGACCCAGGGCCTATTCTCAACGAGATCTTTCAACCGGAACCCGAAAGTGACGGCTCCCGCAACACCCCGGTGGCGCGGGGAGACCCGGGCCGCCTTCACCTTCGGCCTCGAGGATTGGACCGCCTCGGCCCGATCCAGTTGACGCGTGCCCGAGTCCGGGACCGGCAGGGCAAGAAAAAGAGAGTGCAATGCCGTCCCGTCCGTTATCCTTGTCGGCGCGACGTCAGCAACCGGTCCGGCGGCTGGCCCCATCGGCTGGGCTGCCGGGAGAGGAGGCCACGGAGATGAGGATGAGATGGATCGTGCTCGTCGGGGGGCTGTCCCTCGGTGCATTCGCGCTGTCGCTGCTGCCCCCATGCAGCAACCCGCTGATGGCCCAGGCCGGCTGCTGCAAGATGCGCCCGGCGCTCAACGCCCCCTGGACCAAGCGCCCGGACATGACCCTCGCCGCCTGCCGGGATCAGAACAGCCAGAAAGACAAGGACGACCTCTTCGAACCGAGCGGTTTGGTGTGGTGGGACCGGGCCTGCCGCTAGGTCCAGCGCGATCTAGGACTTGATGGCGAGCTGATAGAGGCTCTGCAGCTCGCGGGACAGCGGGCCGGTCGGCTGGCTGCTCCTCTGGCGGAGTTCGTCGGAGATGTCGGTCTTTTGCAGCTTTGCCTCCGGGTGGCTCTTCAGGAATTCCCGCAGCTCGGCGTACACGTCCTGACGGGACCGCTCCGGGTTCTTCCCGGGGACCTTTTCCTTATTGGTCGCGATGGCGTAAGCGAGGAGGAGATAGTAGGCCTTCACCTTCTCCTTGGACCCCGGCGCGTCGTTCACGACCTGTTGCAGGAGGAACGCGAAGGAGTCGTATGCCTTCTGGGTTGCGTCGTCCGCCTTCGGGGATAGCGCCGAGGCCACAACCTCGTCGAGCTCGAAGAGCAGTTGCTGCATGTCGGAGGGGTCCATGACCCCCAGCCCCTTGAGCTTGACATAGGATCGGTTCGCGACGTCCGCGGACCGCCCGTGGACCGCGTCGAACAGGCCCCGGACCAGGACGTAGGACACGCTCTTCTTTGCCTCGTCGAGGAGGTCTCTCGCCGCAATCATCTCTTGCTTCAGGGGGTCGATCTCCTTCTTTGCCGTCTGGCTGACCTCGACCGCCTCCCGGATCGCGTCCCGACTCTGCGTGATCGTGTTGACGACTTCCTGTATCTTCAGGACGTGCTTCTCCATCTCGCCGCTTGCGGTCTTTGCGCCATCGCGGAAACTCGCAGTCTCGTTCTTGACCTGGTTGATGTCGTAGATCTGCTTCGCACCGACGAAGCCCAGCACCGCGATGACAGCGGTGATGAATCCGCCGATCACTGTCGCCGCCCACTGGAGTCGGCCGCGGCTCCGCTCGGCGCTGCTGATCACTTCGTCGGCGCGGAGCTTGGTCTGATCGAACATCGTCTGGGCGGCCTTGAGCGTGACGTCGACGAGCCTCTGCTCGGTGTCCAGCTTGAGGTTGAAGATCTTGAGCTTCTCGTCGAGGGTCCCCTGGAGCCCCATCACCTGCTCGTTGGCGTTGCGAAGCCGCTCGCTCATCTTGAGCAGCAGCCGGAACTCGATGTCCGGGTAGTCGGCCATCAGGTGCTCGAAGTCCGCGCCCCGGAACTCGAGGACCGTGC
>JAUYMQ010000608.1 GCA_030698575.1 Deltaproteobacteria bacterium | reverse complement strand
GAAGTACGCGGCCCTTCAGGCGAGCACGTCCGCGAGCGAAGCAGGGGAGGGGGCGGCTGCCCCGGCCCCGGGGCCTTCTCCCGCTGCGGCCCCTGTCCCCGAGCCGGCGCCATCGTTGCCGGCGGCTGTGCCCGCTGATGTCGCAGCTGGGGTACCCGGTGATACTCCCACTGATGCTGCCGCTGAAGTCCCCGCTCCCGCACCGGCTGCGCCCGTCGCCGTGATCGAACCGTCCGCCGCACCGTCCCTCCCGCTCGATAATCGACCGGGGCCGATCACGCGCGTGGTGCCCGAGGCGCCCGCGCCCCCGGCGGTCCCCGCGCGGGTCGCCACCGCGGAGGACCCCGCACCGCCCCCGGGCGCTCCCACCCCGGCTCCCGCTCCCGAATCGATGCCGCTCATTGAGACCGATTTCCCGATGCTGACGGTGACCGAAGTCACTCACCACGCGCGGCCCGAGAACCGGTGGGCGCGGATCAAAATTGGGAAAGGGCCGGCGAGGAAGGTGCGAGAGGGTGACGACGTGCAGGGAATTCACGTCGGCGAGATACAGTTCGGATCGGTGGCGCTCCAGATGGCCGGTACCGATGTCGTGGTGGAAGTCGGCGAGTCCGTCTCCTTCACGGTGAGCGAGCCCGACTTCCACTAGGCTGCTTTCTGGAAATGTCCCGCCTCTGCTATCCTGAGCTTTCGTTCGTTTGATTTCCTGTCTTATATTTTGCCGGAGAGGTGCGGGGTGCTCATCGATCTTGCCTACGGCACGGGAAGGCTTCCGGTCGAGATCCCGGACAAGCACCTTGCCGAGATCATCTGTCTTGCTCCTGACCCCCCGCTTCCGGATCCGCGAGGGGCCGTGACAGCCGCGCTGCAGGCTCCGATCAGGAGCCGGCCGCTCTCCCGGATTGCCGCGGGGCGCACTGGCGCCTGCGTGGTGATCTCCGATCGGACCCGGCCGATTCCCTACCGGGATCTCCTTCCACCACTCCTCGAGATTCTCGACGCGGCGGGGATCCCCCGGGACCGCGTTCTCATTCTCGTGGCCACTGGGCTTCACCGGGCTGCTTCGCAGGCGGAGCTCCGGGAAATGCTCGGGTCCGGAATCGCGGAGGGCTACCGCATCGAAAGTCATGACGGCCGCGACCGTGAGAGCCACGCACGGCTCGGAGCGTCGGCTGCGGGAACCCCCATCGCCATCGATCGCCGCTACGTCGAGGCAGATCTCAAGATCCTCACGGGGCTCATCGAGCCTCATCTCATGGCGGGATACTCCGGGGGAAGAAAGGCCATCTGTCCGGGCCTCGCCTCAATCGACATGTTGCGCATCGAGCACGGGCCGCAGATGCTCGAGGGAAACATCGGCAACGGGATTCTCGAGGGGAATCCCTTTCACGAGGACATCCTCGACATCGCCCGCCGGACGGGCGCCGATTTCATCCTGAACTGCACCGTGAATCGCGAGAAGCAGCTGACCGGCGTCTTCGCCGGGGATCTCGAAGCCGCTTTCATGGCCGGCGTGCGGAAGGCCGGGGGGGATACCATCCGGCGCATTGACGAACCGGTGGACGTAGCCGTGACGAGCGGCGGGGGATTTCCGATCGACGCCACTTTCTACCAGTCGATCAAGGGGATGATTGGCTGCCTCAACATCATTCGCCCTGGAGGCGACATCATCCTCGCCTCGAGGATGTCGGAGGGGCTCGGGAGTCCGGATTTCAGCCGTTTGCTTTCCGAAACCGAGAGCGCAGAAAGGTTCATGACGCGGCTTTTCGATCCGGCATTTTTCGTGCCGGACCAGTGGATGCTCCAGCACCTCTGCCAGGTGCTCCGCAAGGCGCGCGTGACGGTCGTGAGCGAGGGGATTCCGCCGGCGCTTCTCGGAGAAGCTCTGGTGCGCCGCGCGCAGACCGTGGAGGCGGCCCTCAGCGAAGCGCTGGCCCGTCATGGAGAAGGGGCGCGCGTGGCCGTCATTCCCGAAGGGCCCTATGTGCTTCCCACGGTTCGCGGGGAGCTCCGCCCCCTGGGGAACGCGTGAGGAGCAGGGCGCGCTATTCTTGCGCGATTTACGCAAAGTCTGAGCTGGATGAGTGGGTATATGCCCGCATGATCGCGTGTAATCTCCGCGATGCCTCGGCCCGCTGCCCAGGGAAGGCCTCATCCAACTGCAGAAAAGAGGCCATTCCTGGGGCGGCCTTTTGCTTTTGGGGCGATCAGCCTATAATGTCCGCGCCCTTAGGGCGTTCAGCAAGAAGCACGCCCCGGCGACCGGGCGGTAACCTGGTGTGCGCTTACCGTGAAAGTCGGCGGATGGGATCCGCCACGCTATTCCGTTTCAGCGCGTCGCTTCCAAGGCGACGTCAAATCAAATCAGAGGAGAGGACAGATGCCTGATACCATCAAGGAAGTGATTGCGGGGATGGCTGGGTCGTTCAATGCCGAGGCCGCCAAGGGCATGAACGCCATCTACCAGTACGACATCACGGGCGACGATGGCGCGCAGTTCTACAACGAGATCAAGGACGGCGCTCTCGAGGTCAAGGAAGGAACGCACGCCAGCCCCAACATCACGATCACCATGACGTCGAAGGACTATCTCGACCTCGTGAACGGCAAGCTCAACGGACAGATGGCGTTCATGAGCGGGAAGCTCAAGATCAAGGGCGACATGTCCCTCGCCATGAAGCTTCAGAACCTCTTCAAGACCGCCTGAGTGCGATCCATCAGAGGTTGAAGCGAAACGCCGCGGCGGTTGCCGCGGCGTTTCTTTTCGCGCCGGATGATTCATGAGGGGGATGAAGTCCGGCGCGAAGCCGGGGAGATGTCAGGATGCCTGGCCGATCAGTGCGACCCCTCCTTTCCACAGGTCCTGCAGAAGAGCGATTCGTTGAAGCGCTGGCTCAGAACGCCCCCACAGCCGCAGTGGAGCACGTCGTTGCCCACCGGAACCTTGCAGATGAACTTGCCCGTAACCTCCAGGTTCTCACTGATGTCCAGCACGAAGACACCGCTGGCCGCCGAGGCTGGAAGGGGCGGAGCGTGCTCCGGGCCCCCCGAAGAGGGGTGCGCCGGCGCCGTCATGGTGAGCGGCAGCTCCTGAAGCTCCGGGTACGCCGCTCTGTCGGCGGCCCCGCGAAGCGTTTGATTGGCTCCGGGTTTCTCTCTGCGTGATTGCGTCCTGGCCATGGTTTCCCTCCAAACCGGGCAAAAAAGAAGCCCCTCCAGAGATCACACCTGAAGGGGCCGTGTCGGGGTTCGCTTCCTCGACAGTCCCGCTAACCTCTCGCCCGGCGAAAGGTCCGGAGACTTTGCGTCCCACCCTTACGGATGGTTTGCCCTCTTGCGATGGTGCGAACAACTTTTCTGTTCCGGGCCGCCCGACGCGCGGGCGGTTCCCGAGAAGTGGATAAAGCTAGTGTCGTGCCAGGTAGGGGCGGCGGGCGGGCTTCGGCGGTGAAGTGGCCGCAAGTGGCTGCAGCAAAAGGAAAATACCGGCCGCCCGCGCGCGCGCCCGGGTCGCGCGGACGGGCTGGCGGCCGGCGAAAGTTACACAATTTGTCGTCACCCGGCGCGTTCGGCGTCCCCTCCCGGTGTCTGTCAGCACAATCCTGGAGCGGCGCTGAGGAGCCGGCAATCATCTGTCGCGGCTGTGGCGCGAAGGAGGGATCAGGCGAGGCCCTGCAGCTTGAGCTTGTT
>JAUYMQ010000605.1 GCA_030698575.1 Deltaproteobacteria bacterium | reverse complement strand
CCGCGATGTCCACAGATCCAGCCAGGAGCAACGGCCGGGAAGCGGAACGATTGTCAGATCCCCACGCCATCTTGACGAGATCGCCGATGATCAGCACAAAGGCGTAGGTCACGAGGAGCTGATCCAGCTCCTCTCGCCCGTAGACGGGCCTGAGGAAGACCGACTCGACGATCCCACCCAGGAGGGCGACCCCGACCGAGCCCAGAACAAGGGCGAGCCAAAAGCCGACTGGGGAACCGACGAAGAGGGACGCGACCGTGTAGCTGAGATACGCCCCGAGCATGTAGAGCGAACCGTGGGCGAAGTTGAGCACGCCCAGCACCCCGAAGATAAGCGAGAGACCCGAAGCGATCAGGAAGAGGAACATCGCCTGCGTCAGCCCGTTCAAGCACTGCACGGCGATGAAGCCGGGATCGGTCAGGGCGCTGAGGTCAGGCATGAGCGGCGGCCCGGAGGGAGCACGGCCTCCCCGCGGGCCCAGGCGGCAGCGCTCGAATGGCGCACGGCGGCGCTACTTGGTCCCCCGCATCGCCTTGATCTCGTCCACGGGGCGGAGCGTCTTCTCACCGCCGATGAGCTGAATGTCCCCCAGAATCGGGAACGGGTGCTCGGGCACCCGCTTGAGGCGTCCCCAGTACTGTCCCTTGGTGGCCTGATGATCGTACGCCCGCATGGTGAGCGGCCCGATCGGCGTCTCGATGGTCAGCCCTTCGAGAGCGTCGATGACCTTCTCGGTGTCCACGCTCTTGGCCTTCTTGATCGCCTCCGCCAGGAAGTACGTCCCGACGTATCCGAAGAACGCGCCTGAGGGCGGCAGCTCGCCCGCCTTGGCCCGATACTTGGCGACGAACTCGCGATTGGCCGGCGTGTCGGGATGGTAGAAGGCGTAGTTCGACGAGGCCCAGATGCCCTCGGGCGTCTCGGCGCCCAGCGGGACCACCACGTCCAGGTCGCCTGCCGCGATGTTCATGTACTGGGTCTTCTGGAAGAAGCCGTACGGCTTGGCCTGCTTGACGAAGGCGATCGCGTCGCCGCCCCAGAGGGAGGAGAAGACCATCTCGGGCTTGGCCTGGAGAAGCGCGTTGACGTGAGCCGTAAAGTCGCGCTCACCGAACTTGGGCCACGCCTCGCCGACCACCTGGACATCGGGCTTGAGCTTCTTGAGATAGTTCATGAAGTCATCGACCAGCCGGTGCCCGTACTCGTAGTCGGGGCCGATCACGGCGTAGCGCTTGAAGGGCTTGTCCGCCATGAGGATGGCGGCGGCCCGCCCCTCAATCGAGGTATTGGACGCGGAGCGGAAGACATAGCGGTGCCCCTTCTCTTCCGTCAGCGCCGCCGTCTTGGCGATCGTGTTCAGGTAAAGTTTCTTGTACTCCTTGGCCACTTCCGAGATCCCCAGCCCCACCCCACTGTGGATGACCCCCATGAGGAAGTCTACCTTCTCCTTCAGGATCAAATCCCGGGCTTCGCGGATCCCCACGTCGGGCTTGGACTGGTCGTCCCGGATCACCAGCTGGAGCTTGCGCCCTAGGAGCCCTCCCTTGTTGTTGATCTCGTCCACGGCGAGCTCGTGGCCGGTGATGGCCGGCTTCGTGTACGGAGCGGCGGCGCCGCCGAGGCCGTAGATAATGCCGACCTTGATGGGATCCTGCTGCGCCGAGACCGGCAGAGGCGTCCCAACCCTCAGGGCAATGAGACCGAGCACCGCGGCGCTGACAAAGAGAAGCAATCGTTTCATGGCGCCCTCCTTCGGCTCCCGTTGGCGAGACAACCCCCTACCCGACGGTCGGACGACCCGTGAGGACGAGGCGTGACGACCACCCGGCACGCGTCGGAGTTTACGTGGGCCTACTCGGGGTGTCAATGGCAACGGTCGACGAGACAAGCGTTTCGGAACTTGGGCTCAGCAAGCCGACTGGATCGATTCAAGGACGGGCAGTGACCGGGTGGTCGGCAGCGGGGCTATCGTCGCGAGGGCCGCGCGGCCCATTCGGCCGGCCGCCAACACGAGTGGGCAGACAGCACGGCCGGCGGGGCGATGACCCGCGTAGTGGCTCGTGCGGCGCACGCGGGGGCGGGGTCGGGCGTCAGCTGGTGTCGGGCGCGCGTCGAGGACAGAGACTGAGCCGGAGCAAGCGCACGAACTCGATGTCGCAGGCCGGTGCGCGCCGCGATGCAGGTACCGCAGCCGGTACAGCCGCTCAATCGTCGCGGCCAAGACCGTCAGCAGCCAGCCGACCAGCAAGCTGTTGGCGTGGTGATGGCTGAGGTGCTCCATGCCGTGCCGAGTCTTGCCGTCGTTGAAGCCCTCGTTTTCGATCTCCCACCGACTCTTGGCAAACCCGTAGACGAGCGGACTACTGACGCGCTGGGGCGGCAAGTCCGTGAGCCAGTACGCTTCGACCACCAGGCCAGTGGGCTGGTGCTGCCGATAGCGCAGCACTCGCACCGTCGGCCAGCGCAGCGCCTCCCACGGGTCGGAGTCGGCGGCGGCCCAGATCTCGATGCGCTCGCCGCGCTCCTCAAACGTCACCGTGGGTGGCTGCTCCGCACGTACTTCCCCACAGCCGCCGCGGCGTCGGCCGCCTCACCGTCCGCCCTGCTGCCGCTCGAGCACCAGCAGTTGCGCATTCGCCGCCAAGACCTCCGCCACCGCCTGCTTGAACTCCCGCCCGGCGTCCACCCGCCGCCGCACCTCCGCGACCCACGCCGCCGGAATCCGTTCCACCCGCTTCTTGCCCTCCACCATGAAGGTCAGATACCAGCTGTGGAGGTGTCATAATGCCGAGGGCACGCCCCACACCGGGAGGGACACATGGGCCAGAAGCTCCTCTTCGTCGGCGCTGGAGCCATCGGAAGCTACCTCGGGGCATTCCTGTCGCGGAGCGTAGGCGAGATCGAGATCCTGCGGCGCCGGCTCGAGATGTACCGCAGCCTGCGCGAGGACACCGTGGCACGGCTGGGCCAGGCGCGCTACGACGAGTAGGATCAGCTCTACGCCTTCTTCGTGGGCCTCGTGGGGGCGGGCAAGCTCGGCGGCGCCCGCGTCAGCGCCACAGCTGCTCCAGGAGCTTCCTGATCCCGCCCCGCTCCCGGTACTTGATGTCGGTGGGGACCACGCGGAGCGCGCCTCCACTCGAGCCGGTGACCTGCGCCTTGACCTGAGTGCGCCCCTGCGTGAGCGTCACGGCCATGTCCACCG
>JAUYMQ010000603.1 GCA_030698575.1 Deltaproteobacteria bacterium | reverse complement strand
GTCCGGATCACCGCGCCGCCCACCACCAATCCCTGCTACTACGGAATCGACACGCCTAACCGGGAAGAGCTCATCGCGTCCTCCAGCTCGATCGAGGAAATCAGCCGGTTCATCCAGGCGGACAGCCTGGGCTACATCTCGGTGGAGGGGATGCACGCCGTCGCGGCCTCTGCGGCCAACACCTATTGCGACGCCTGCTTCACCGGAAACTATCCCGTCGATATCCGCGACGAGACCCAGCCGCCGCAATTGAACCTCTTCCAGCCGGAATAGCGCCGTCCCGCCGATCTCAGCGCCTGGGGAGGGGGCCCGAAGTGAGGGGGCCTTCTGTCAGGAGGGGTTTGCGGGAGTCCGGGTCGAGGACGATGAGCGTGTCGTGCAACCCTCCCGCATCGTCCCTCTCGGGGCTGTCGAGCGTGTAATGAAGGCCGCGGCTCTCCTTCCGATCCATCGCGCACCGTATGATCAACTCGGCCACCGTCGCGATGTTCCGGAGCTCCACGATGTTCTGCGTCACGCTTGCGTTCCAGTAATACTCGTTGATCTCCTCCTGCAGTAGCTCGATCCGGTGAAGCGCCCTGGCCAGCCGCTTGTCGCTTCTCACGATCCCGACGTAGTTCCACATGAAGCGGCGAATCTCGTCCCAGTTCTGCGCGACCACCACCGCCTCGTGCTCGGCGACCGCCGGCGCCGGAACCCAGTCCGGAACGTCCTCCGGCGGAGCGGGCAGATCGGGGAGGCGCTGCGCCGCCCGGCGGACGGCCTCGTCGGCGAACACCACGGCTTCGAGGAGCGAGTTCGAGGCCAGGCGATTTGCGCCGTGGACCCCCGTGCATGCGGTCTCGCCGCAGGCGAGGAGCCCCCGCAGCGATGTCTCGCCCCCGAGATCGACCCGCACTCCTCCGCAAACGTAATGGGCGGCCGGCACCACCGGGATCGGCCCCCGCGCGATGTCATAGCCGAACTCGAGGACACGCTGCCGGATCCCGGGAAACCGCTTCGCGACGAACTCCTCACCCCTGTGCGAGACGTCGATCAGGACGTGATCATCGCCCGTCGCCTTGAGCTCGCGGTCGATGGCGCGCGCCACGATGTCGCGCGGCGCGAGGTCCGCCATCGGATGGACGTCCTTCATGAAGGCGGTGCCGTCGACCCGCTTGAGAACCCCCCCCTCGCCGCGAACCGCTTCGCTGATGAGGAAGTTCTTCGCCTGCGGGTGGTAGAGGCAGGTGGGGTGAAACTGGATGAACTCCATGTTCGACACGACGGCGCCGGCGCGATAGGCCATCGCGATGCCGTCGCCCGTGGAGATGTCCGGGTTGGAGGTGTAGAGGTAGACTTTTCCGGCGCCGCCCGTGGCAAGGAGCGTCGCCCGGGCCAGGACCGTCACGACCTCGTCCCGGGCGGGATCGAGGGCATAGACGCCCAGGCATCGATCCTCGCCCGCCCGCCCCAGCTTCGCGGAGGTGATGAGATCGATCGCGATCAGGTACTCGAGCACCTGAATTCGCGGATGTGCTGTCACCGCCGCGACGAGGGCGCGCTCGATCTCGATGCCGGTCTGATCGAGCGCGTGCAGGATGCGGCGCTTCGTATGCCCGCCCTCCTTTCCGAGATCCCACCCGCCGCCCGGCCCGGAGAGCGGCGTGAATCCCACCCCCCACTCGAGCAGACGCTCGATGGCGTCCGGCCCCCGCGTGACCATGAGGCGCACGGCGTCCTCGTGACACAGACCCACGCCCGCGCTCAGGGTGTCGCCGATGTGAACGTCAAAGGAGTCCTCCTCCGAGGTCACCGCGGCGATTCCGCCCTGCGCGTAGTTGGTGGCCGACTCCTTCCGGTCCTTTTTGGTTAGAACAGTCACTGTGCCCGTGCCGGCGGCGCCGAGGGCAAAGGAGAGCCCGGCGATCCCGCTGCCGATCACCAGGAAATCACTGAGGATTTTCGACTGACCGACCATGGGCGCAACCCCCGGGTCCCCCTCCGGCGACGGTCCGGGAAGGGGAGGGCCGGGCTCAAATATCCCGCCCGGATGCCGATAAGGAAGGCGACGAAGCCTCCGGTGGCCGACCGCCGCGACCGGATATCGCCGACGCTGGCCAGTGTTTGCAATGCTAGCCGTGTCGCCGGAATCTAGCAAGAAATCCGCTGCCCGCGGACGGGGGAGGCGGGGGGCTCGTCATCCCGGACCGAATTCTCGGCCCGGCGCCCCGGCGCCGGCTGGGGGGGAGCGTGTATGGCGGGTTCGACAGGATGGTTCAGGTGGGTTCTCCAGGGACTCGTGACTGTTCTGGCTTTGGGGTTGTCTGCGATTCAGGCCTCCCCTATAATGGCTGTCGACAACGTATACGTTAAGTACTTGAACGGCGTACCCTATTTCACCGACACCCCCCAGGCCTCGGGCTTCAAGAAGGTCAGGAGCTACTCGGGCCGCTACAAGACGGTCCGCCGGAGTCTGGGTTCATCGGCTTCCTACGATCGGTTCAGTCCCACGGTCCACGCCGTCGCCGAACAGTTCGGGCTCGATCCCGCGCTGGTGCTGGCGGTGATCAAGGCGGAGTCGGACTTCGATCCCTACGCGGTCAGCACGAAGGGGGCCATGGGGCTCATGCAGCTCATGCCCGAGACCGCTTACCGGATGGGCGTGGGGGACATCCTGGACCCCAGGGCCAACATCGAAGGGGGATCGCGCTACCTGAAGCAGCTGCTCGGCATGTTCGACGGCAATCTCGACCTGAGCCTGGCAGCCTACAACGCGGGGGAGAACGCCGTCGTTCGATACGGCGACATCCCGCCCTATGAAGAAACGCAGACTTACGTGCGTCGTGTTCAGCACTTTTACCGGCTCTTCAGAACACGGGCGCGTCCAGCCCGCGTGGAAAGCCCTTAAACCCACCCCCCGCCCCTACGGCAGGTCTCATGGAAGCCCCGGCGAGCGCCGTGAACAGCACCCTTCGCGCAGAACTGTCATCTCTCCCCAACCGCGTGACCCTGGGGCGAATAGCTCTCGTTCCGCTGCTCATGATCACGCTCAGGTGGGACGATCCCTTCTGGAACACCGTCGGCGCCGCGATCTTCGCGCTGGGCTGGACGACCGACTTGGTCGACGGCTGGCTGGCCCGCCGCTTCAACAACGTGACGTCACTCGGCAAATTCCTTGATCCGCTCGCCGACAAGCTGCTGGTGGCAAGCGCGCTCATCATGATGATCCCGCTCGACCGGGTGCCCGCATGGGCAGCGGTCGTGATCATCGGCAGGGAACTGGCCGTGACAAGCCTCCGGGGCATCGCCTCGAGCCAGGGGCACGTCATGGCTGCGTCCTCCTGGGGGAAGCACAAGAGCTTCGTTCAGTACTTCGCCATCACGTGCCTGATCCTGGCCTGGGACAAGCCCATCGATCTCATCCGTATCGGGCAGTGGGTTCTCTACCTGGCGGTGGTTCTGACGCTCTGGTCCGGCTACACCTACATCCGGTCTTACGCGCAAGCTGATCTTACGCTGGAAGGAAGATCATGAAGGGCGGGAAGAAGGCCACGAAAAAGCCTGCGCGCCGGGGGAAGGACTCGTACACGACGCTGCATGCGGCCATCGAGGCAAAGACCGCGCGGATCGGGGTGATCGGGCTCGGCTACGTCGGGCTTCCCCTCGCGCTCGAGTTTGCGAAGATTGGTTTCGAGGTCATCGGCTTCGATCTCGACGCGGAGAAGGTTAGGCGGATCAACGCGGGCGAGAGCTACAACCTAGACATCGAGGATGCCGCCCTCGCGACGGTCGTCAAGAGGGGCGCCCTGCGCGCCACCATCGATTTCGCCGAACTTGAAACGTGCGATGCAATCAACATCTGCGTCCCCACGCCGCTCAAGAAGACCAAGGATCCGGACGTCTCCTACATTCTTTCGGCCGTCGAGGAGATCAACAAGCGCCTCCGGCCCGGGCAGCTCATCATCCTCGGCAGCACGACCTACCCGGGCACCACCTACGAACTGTTCCTGCCGATGCTCGAGGATTCGGGTCTCCGCGTGGGGCGGGAATTTTTCCTTTCCTACTCCCCCGAGCGGATCGATCCGGGGAACAAGCAGTTCCCGCTCTGGAAGGTCGCGAAGGTCGTGGGCGGAATTACGCCCAACTGCACGCGCCTCACCCATCTGCTGTTCGGAAAGATCGTGAAAGAGGTCTTCCCCGTCTCCTCCAGCCAGTCCGCCGAGATGGTGAAGCTCCTCGAGAACACCTTCCGCGCGATCAATATCGGGCTCGCCAATGAGGTCGCCATCATGTGCGGCAAGCTGGGCATAGACGTCTGGGAGGTGATCGACGCGGCGGCCACGAAACCCTACGGATTCATGAAGTTCCTGCC
>JAUYMQ010000594.1 GCA_030698575.1 Deltaproteobacteria bacterium | reverse complement strand
AGGTGGAGTTGTTTTTGCAGGAGGCAGCGCGCGCGCTGAACTCTCCCGGCCCGCCGTTTGTTTGACGCTCCACGGGCCCGGTGCTACCTTGCCGCGCGTTCACGCGGAAATGGGGCGGCCGCTGCGCTCGCCCCGCTGAATGGGGGTGGGAGCTTGTCGAACCGGCCCGGCTCTCCAAATCCTGGCAATCCCCGGCTCTCCGTCGTGATTCCCGTCTACAACGAGGAAGGGAACCTCGAGCCGCTGCACGAGAGGCTCCTGGCCGCCCTCGCAGGAATTGGTTTCTCCTACGAGATTCTCTTCATCGACGACGGCTCATCGGATCGGAGTCCGGAGATCCTTCATGAGCTCGCATCGTCAGACCCCCGCGTGCGTGTCGTCACGTTTGAGCGAAACGCCGGGCAGACCGCGGCCTTCGACGCGGGCTTCCGCAAGGCCCGGGGCGAATTCGTCGTGACGCTGGATGCCGATCTGCAGAACGATCCCGCCGACATCCCGAAGATTCTCGACGCCATGAAGGACGCCGATGCCGTCTGCGGATGGCGCGTGAAGCGGATGGATTCCGTGGTGCGGCGCTTTTCCTCGAAGATCGCCAACGGGGTGCGAAACGCGCTCTCACAGGAGACGATTCGCGACACCGGCTGCTCGCTGAAGGGGTTCCGGCGCGCGCATCTCGAACGGCTCAAGCTGTACAACGGGCTCCATCGATTTCTTCCCACCCTCCTCAAGATGGAGGGCTTCACCGTGATGGAGGTTCCTGTCAATCATCTTCCGCGGCACGCGGGCGATTCAAAGTACGGGATCGGAAATCGCGTCTTCAGGTCCTTTCACGACCTGCTCGCAATCCGCTGGATGAAGTCGCGCCTCCTCCGCTACCGGATAAAGTCCGAGGAAGGCGGCGGCCCGGACAGGCAAACACGCTCTTGAAAGGAAAAGCCCGATGAACTGGTTCGACATCCCGCAAGTGTGGCTTGTCGTCGGATTTGCCGGCCAGCTCGCCTTTTCGGCCCGCTTTATCGTTCAATGGGTCGTCTCGGAGGCGAAGCGGGAGAGCGTGATTCCCGTTCCCTTCTGGTACCTGAGCCTCGTCGGGGGCTCGATGCTCCTTGTCTACGCGATCCACCGGAAGGACCCGGTGTTCATTCTCGGGCAGGGAGCGGGGCTCGTCATCTATCTCAGAAATCTCGTGCTCATCTCACGCCGCAAGAAGGAGCTCCTCGCCGACAGCACGCGACCCGTCTGACGCGGTGTTCGCCATCACGCCGGTTGCGGGAGGGGCCCGCCGGCACGCCCGCTCCGTGCGCACGCTTTGCGGGCACGGTTTGCGACCACGGTTTGCGAGCACGGTTTTCCAGCACATTGACAGGCGGGGGTGGGCTGATAACATTGGCCGGCCCGTTAGGGGTCCTTCTTGCTTGCGATCACCGGGGCACGGCAGTTAGCCTCGAGACCGGCGCAATCCCTGTTATGAGCGAACCTTCCACCCAGCCCGCCTGGCTTCCCTCGAGGCCCATCTCCGCCTTCTTCAGCGCGTGGCGCGACATGCACGTGCGGCAGCTCATGCAGGCGGACGTCAATCCGAACACACTTACGGCCATCGGATTCGGGATCAACGTGGTCGCCGCCATCGCGCTGGCCTGCGGATACCCGCGGTCGGGTGCGGCGGTGATTTTTCTCGCGGGGATGTTCGACGTGCTCGACGGGGCCTATGCCCGGAAAGCCCACAAGGTCACGAGCTTCGGGGCCTTTTTCGACTCCACGATTGATCGGTTCTCGGACATCGTCATCTTCACGGGCATCGCGTTCCACTTCGCCTTCGGCGAAGGGAGGGATCTGGAGGGGCAGCGGCACCTCTACTTCATCCTGACTTCCGTGGCCCTGATGGGCTCGGTTCTCACGAGCTACGTGCGCGCCCGGGCAGAGAACATCATTCCCGATTGTCACGTGGGCTACATGGAGCGGGCTGAACGCACCGTTCTTCTTATAATCGCGGGCGCCGCCAATCATATCTATATGGCTATGTGGCTCATCGCGGTTCTGAGCCACCTGACGGTGCTCCGCCGCATCATTCATTTCCGGACCGAGCTTCACAGGATCGACGCCGAGAAAGGCGCCGGCACCGCCGGGGCGCCCCCAACCAGCACGTCGTTTCAGAACCCGGTCCTGAACTGGGTCTTCTTCAATTTTCCGCGACGCACGTGGCAGTGGGATATATGTTGTGGCATCGTGATCCTGCTGAGTCTCTTCCCGCCGTTCCCGGGACCGATCGCGGGTTGAGCTTCCTTCCAGCAGTGGCCAGCATTGGCCAGTAGAAGCCAGCAGTGGCCAGCAATGGGAGGACGGTCATGCCTGAGCAACGAATCCCGCCTCTCCGTTACCTGAAGATGTGCCTCTTCTCGGCCTTCGGGTGGCTCTTCGTATTTGTCAGCACCTTTTTCTTCGCCATGGTCGCGGTCGTCAGCTCGTACTTCGACCGAACCGGCCGGCTCGGTCACATCCTCGCGACGCGGGCCTGGGGCCGCACGATCCTCGCCGTGGTCGGCGTTCGCGCCCGGGTAACCGGCCTGGAGCACCTCACGCCCGGCGAGTCCTACGTCATCGTCGCCAACCACCTGAGCAACTTCGACATTCTCGTGGTCTCCGCTTTCATGCCGCTTCACTTCCGCTGGGTCGCCAAGAAGGAACTTTTCCAGATTCCCTTCATGGGGTGGGGCATGCGACGAATCGGCTACGTGCGGGTCGATCGGGAAGACAAGGAGCGAGCCTGGGCCAGCGTTTTCGAGGCGAAAGGGCGGGTCGGGAAGGGGGCGTCGATCATGTTCTTCCCCGAAGGAACCCGCAGCCCGGACGGCGAGATCAAACGGTTCAAGGTGGGCGCGTTCGTCCTCTCGATCCAGACCGGCCTTCAGGTCCTGCCCGTGAGCCTGGTCGGAACCCACGACATCATGCGCAAGCGCAGCCTGCTCTTCCAGCCGGGGACGGTGGAGATGATTGTCCACCCTCCGATCTCCCCGGCCGGCTTCACCCTCGAGCAGAAGCACGAGTTCGCCGGGGTGGTCCGGAACGAAATTGCGGTGCAACTCGAAAAATCGTCTCGTGAAGGGGCCGCTGCGGGGGGAAGACGGCGGGCCTGAAGGTCCAGGGGCCGCCGCCGAACACCCCGCGGGGGCATGGCCGCCTGGGGGAGGACCCTTCGGAAAAAAGGGTTTGCCGTCGAATGAACCGGGGAGGGGGCAGTCTAGGGGGCCGTGTAACCAGGAGAGGGGCGGAGCAGTGTCGTTGACAGCGCCCCCCGAATGCGGTACCAACTCGCGCAGCAGGCCACGGAGTTGCTTGAAATCCGGGGACTTAAGCAGATACCCCCGTTTTCGGCCCGTCCTCACCTGGCGTCATGTTGGAAAATGATGCAAGGGAGCTGGGGCCGTTAATTTTTGCCTGCTGATCGGCCCGCTGACCACCCAATGATCTCTAATCGCCCGACAAGCCACGCACCCTCCGATGCCCCCGCCGAGCGGGAGGCGGGAGGGGCGTTCGTTTCCGTTATCATCCCTGTCCTGAACGAGCGGGAGTCAATCGGTCTGGTGCTGCGTGACCTGCCCGGGGATATCGTCGAACAGGTGATCGTGGTGGACAACGGGAGCGCCGACGACTCGGCGGTCGTCGCAGAGCGCGCGGGGGCCC
Organism: Deltaproteobacteria bacterium; assembly: GCA_030698575.1. Taxonomy (GTDB): domain Bacteria; phylum JAUYMQ01; class JAUYMQ01; order JAUYMQ01; family JAUYMQ01; genus JAUYMQ01. The sequence goes on along the minus strand of JAUYMQ010000594.1, from coordinate 8,023 downwards.
GGGTCGTCCGACAGCCGCGGCGCGGCTATGGCGCCGCGTGCCTGGCGGGCATCGACGCGCTGGATCCCCGCACCGACGTCATCGTCTTCCTGGATGGGGACTACAGCGACTTCCCGGAGGAGCTCGAAGATCTCGTGCGGCCCGTTCTTCAAGGGGAGGCCGACCTGGTCATCGGCTCACGGGTGATCAAGAGCGCGAGCCGGAGGGCCCTGTTACCCCAGGCCTACTGGGGGAACAAGCTCGCGACGTTCCTCATTCAGATTTTCTGGAAGTTCAACTACACCGACCTGGGACCCTTCAGGGCCATCCGCCGGTCGAGCTTCGATGCGCTGGGGATGCGTGATGCGACTTTCGGGTGGACGGTGGAGATGCAGATCAAGGCCCTCCGCAAGGGCCTTCGTGTAAAGGAAGTGCCGGTCAGCTATCGAAAGCGGATCGGGCAGTCGAAGATCTCGGGAACCGTCGGCGGTTCTCTTCGGGCCGGAGCCAAGATCGTGATGACGATCTTCAGGTACGGCCTGATGGCGCGCTAGCCGTGCAAAAGGCTCGCACGGCCTGCGGATGCTCCGGTGAGCCCTTTGGGCCCCAGGAACGATCCGCGCGCAAAATAGCAATGAGCCGGTCTGGAAGGTCGCTCGCATGGGAGTTCTGATATACCCACTATTCGCCGTGTATGGCCTGGCGGTGATCCTGCTGTTTCTCTACGGCGTGAACAGCTACTACCTCGTCTATCAGTTTGTGAAGAATCGCCGGCGCTCGGAGCAGAACGACGAGGCCGTCGTTCGGGAGTACTGGAACGACAAGTCCTACGAGAATCTTCCGCTCGTCACCATCCAGCTGCCGATCTACAACGAACAGTACGTCGTGGAGCGGCTCATCCGCTCCGCCTGCAACATCGACTACGCGCCAGGCAAGGTCGAGATCCAGGTTCTAGACGATTCGACGGACGAGACGAAGGACCTCGTGGTCAAGATCGTCGATCGCTACCGGGAGATGGGGCACGATGTCCACCACATCACGCGTCCCACCCGGGAAGGCTACAAGGCGGGCGCCCTGAAGTTCGGGATGGAGCGGTGCCGCGGCGAGTTTATCGCCATCTTCGACGCCGATTTCATGCCTCCGAAAGACTTTCTCTACAAGACCGTCCCCTACTTCTCGAACCCAAAGATCGGGCTTGTGCAGACCCGCTGGAGCCACGTGAACGCGGATTACTCCTTCCTGACCCTCGCGCAGTCGCTGGGGATCGACGGGCACTTCGTCGTCGAGCAGGCAGGTCGCGCCTGGGGAAACCTGTTCATGAATTTCAACGGAACGGCGGGGATCTGGCGGAAGGAAACCATCGAATCGGCTGGCGGGTGGCAGGCCGACACGCTCACCGAGGACATGGACCTTTCCTACCGCGCCCAGCTGGCCGGCTGGAAGATGCATTTCCTCCACAACGTGTGCACGCCTGCCGAGATCCCGGTGGACATCAACGCCTTCAAATCCCAGCAGCACCGGTGGGCCAAGGGGTCGATCCAGACTGCCAAGAAGATCCTGCCCATGCTCTTCTCGACCGATGAACCCCTGCGGCGGAAGGTGCAGGCGGTGGTTCACATGACGCACTACATGGTCCACCCGCTCATGGTGACCGTGGCGTTACTGTCGATCCCGATGCTGCGGTACTTCGAGATAAACTTTACGCCCCTTGCTTTCGGGCTGCTGGTATTCCTTCTGCTGATTGCGACCACGGGGCCCTCGTCGCTCTACATGTTTTCACAGCGGACACTCAACCCCGAGAACTGGCGCCGGAAGATTGCCTTCATTCCCGCGTTGATGTTCATCGGGACCGGGATCGCCCTGAGCAACACCAAGGCGGTGCTCGAGGCGCTGTTCAACCGCCCGTCAGAGTTCGTTCGCACGCCCAAGCTCAACATCCTGATGAAGGGTGACAAGGTGGACGACCGCAAGTACCGGATGCCGCTTCGCCCGGTCTTTCTGCTCGAGCTGTTGATGGGGGCGTACTGCTTCGCCGGGTTCCTCCTCTACCTCGACAGCGGGAAGTACCTGATCGGCCCGTTCCTCGCGATCTACACGGTGGGCTTCACCTACACGGGCATCATGTCGATCCTGCACTCCATCCAGGGCCCCTCAGGGCAGCTGTCGGAGAAGGCGGTGAATGCCTGATCCCGCGGCCCGGGCCGGAATCCTTCCGGCGGCCGTAGCGGCCTGCATGGCCGCCGCGGCGATGGGTTATTTCGGAAAGGCCCCCCTCGCAACGGGGGGCCTTCTCGTTTCCTTTGCAGCCGGATTTGTCCCCTACGCGTGGGCGCTGCGCGCGGCGCTCCGTCCGGGTGGCGCGCCTTCCTTCGCCGCGGTGCTCGTCGTGGCCGTCCTCATGCGCCTCCTGGTCCTGGGCGCAGCGCCTTCGGACGACGTCAACCGGTACGTGTGGGAGGGACGGGTTCAGCGCGAAGGAATCAACCCCTTCGTTTCGGCGCCGGCGGACCCCGCCCTGGAAGAACAGCGCGACGACGTCTGGTCCGGCATCAATCACCCCGACTTTCCCGCGATCTATCCGCCCGGCGCCCAGCGGATCTTCCGTCTGCTGGCCGCGGCCGGGCTCGGTCCCCGGGGATTCAAGGGGGTGATGGCGGGTCTGGATCTCCTCGTCGTGGCGGCCCTGGGGCTGCTGCTCCGTAAGCGGGGCCTGCCGCCGGGGCGTGCGCTGGTCTACGCGTGGAGCCCGCTGGCGACGTTTCAGAACGCGGGGAGGGGGCACATGGAGCCGCTCCTCCTGCTCCCGCTCATTCTGGCCGCCCTGTCCCTGCCGGTTCCCTGGGCCGCCGGCAGGGCGCGCGCGCGATCCCTCGGCGGGTTGCTCGCGGGCGCGGCGATCATGGCCAAATGGACCGCACTGCCGCTCCTCCTTGTCTGGGCGCGCCGCCTGCGCTTTCCCGGCCTCCTCGCTGCCGCCGGGGCGGGGCTGTTGCTCGCCGTTCCGTACCTCGATGCCGGGCCGGATCTCTTCGCGAGCCTTCGCCGCTTCCATGCCGAGGGGCACTTCGCCGATTCGCTGAACGCCCTGGCCACCATCGCCCTCGGACCCGGCTGGGCCCGGCTGCTCTGCGCCGCGGCGCTCCTTGCCATCGGGGGGGCGCTCGCGGCGCGGGAGTCCGATCCCGCGCGGGGGGCGCGCGTCATGCTCGGCGCGACGCTGCTACTGAGCCCGACGGTTCACCCCTGGTACTTCCTCTGGGTCCTTCCCTGGCTTGCGCTGGGGCGGCCCTGGGGCTGGGTGGCGCTGAGCCTCACGGTCCCGCTGTACGCCGAGGGGCTCGTGGCGGCAACGGGCGGGTGGGAAGGACTTCAGGAGCACGATGGATGGAAAGCGGCGGCTTACGCCGCGGGAGCGATCGTCTGGGCCGCCGAGTGGTGGCGGCACCGACGCCGCTCGGGCGCAGGTGGAGCCCAGGAGGCGGGATGCGGGCCGGGCTAGTCGGCGGGTGGCAGCAGTTCCTTCAGGGCGGCGCGGATCTCGCTGCTGGTATCGAGCTTCAGGAGGGCGGGGCCCAGGTCGCGCAGGCGTTTCATTTCGATCTTCCGGATGAAGAGCTTGAGGCGTGGTATGGCGCTCGCTCCCATGCTGAGCCTGCGTACGCCCAGCGCCAGGAGGGCGGCGGCGTAAAGCGGATCGCCCGCCATCTCCCCGCAGACGGTTACGAGGCGGTCGTTTCGCTCGCCCGACTCCACCACCAGCCTGATCAGGTGAAGCACCGACGGATGCAGCGGATCGTACAGCGGCGCCACCTTTTGATTATTGCGATCGACAGCCAGCGTGTACTGGACCAGATCGTTCGTCCCGATGCTGAAGAAATCGACTTCGCGCGCCAGCGCGTCGATGATGTGGACCGCGCCGGGAACTTCGATCATCGCCCCGATGGGGATATTCCTCTCGTGGGGGACGTTCTCCTCCCGTAGCTCGGCTGTCACATCGGCCAGTATTTCCTTCACGCGCCGCACCTCCTCGACGCGCGTGATCATCGGAAAGAGCAGATTGAGCTTCCCGTGCAGCGCCGCTCGGAAGACCGCGCGAAGCTGGATCTTGAACAGGTCCTCGCGCTCCAGCGAGACGCGAATCGACCGCCAGCCGAGGTTGGGGTTCTCCTGGGTCGGAAAACCGATGTAGGAAAGCGTCTTGTCGCCCCCCACATCGAGGGTGCGCAGAGTGACCGGCTTCCCCTCCATCTGCTCGAGCACTTTCCGGTAGATATTGTACTGCTCCTCCTCCGTCGGGGTTGTGCTCCGGATGAGGAAGGGAAACTCTGTCCGGTAGAGCCCTATTTCGTCCACGCCCGCCAGGACGGCCTCGCGCACGTTCGAGAGCATCCCGACGTTGGCGCCGATGCTGACGGTGACGCTGTCGAGGGTCGTCGCGGGCACCGGCGACTCGCCGAGCATCTTCCGCCGGAGCGCCTGTTCCTCCTTCTGGGCCTTGCGGTACTCGGTTTCGACCGTGGTCTGGGGGTTCACGTGGACGAGGCCGGCGGTGCCGTCGACCACGATCCGATCCCCTGCCTTGACCTGCTCGAGCAGCCCTTCCACACCCAGGACGATCGGGAAGTTCATCGCCCGGGCCAGGATCGCGACGTGGGAGTACACCGCCCCGCTTGCGGTGACGGCGGCCTGGAAACGCTTTCGATCGAGTTCGACCAGGTCGTAAACCCCCAGCGTCTGTGCGAAGAGCACCTCCGGGGCCCGCTGATTCCGCGCGCGCTCGAGCTTCCGCTCGGCACCCACGAGATACTCGAGGATTCGTGCGCCGACGTCTTCCACGTCGTAGGCGCGCTCACGGAGATAGAAGTCTTCAGCCTTGGCCAGGGCCCGCGCGTAATCCTTTGTGACCTTCTGGAGCGCCTCCGGCGCGCTCAATCCACTGTCGATCCCTTCGAGAATCCGATCGCGGTAAGTGGGATCCTTCAGGATAAGCTCGTAGGCGTCGAAGATCGCGATCTCCTCGCGTGAGAAGTGCTTCGCGGCGCGGCGCACCGTTTCTGCGGTCTCGCGCTCGGCGCTGCGGAGGGCTGTTACCATGCGCCGCTTCTCGGCCTTGAGATTCCCCACTCGCTTCGTGTCGGCGGCGATCTTCGTGCGGCGCCGCAGGTTGACCGCCTGGCCGACGCCAATCCCCTCCGACGCCCCTAGCCCGCTGAGGAGCGTGGTAGCGGGCTTCTTCGCCTCGGGCCGCGATGGAGCGGCGGACTCGCTCTTGCTGCGCTCGACCTGCTCCAGCAGCCTTGCGTTCTCGACGACGCCCACAACCTGGGTGGCGATAGCCGAGAGAAGATTCACCTCGTCCCGCGTGAATTCGCGCGACTCCCTGGTCTGGACCACCAGCGCGCCGACGGGCCTGTGCTTGTCGATCAGGGGGACGGCGAGAAATGCGCGGTACTTCTCTTCGTGAGTTTCGGGGAAGAATTTGTACCTGGGGTGGCGTTTCGCATCGGGGACCGCAACCGGGCGCATCCGCTCGACGCAGAGGCTTGTGAGCCCCTCGCCGATCTTCATGCGAACCTGTCCGACCGACTGGGGCGAGAGCCCCTTGGTGCTTGCCAGCACCAGCTCATTCCGCGCGCTGTCGAGCAGATAGAGGGAGGCCACATCGGTTCCCATCACGCTTGAAACTTTCGAAACCACCCCCTGGAGGACACGATGCAACTCGTGGCTGCCCGTGATGAGCTTGCCGATCTCGAGGATGGTTCTCATGTGCCGATCAGGGGTCTTGGGCTTCATGCGCTTCGCTTTCCTCCCGACTCCAGTCTAACCGTTCCAGGTCGGCTGCGCGAATGTTCCAGGGGTGAGGTTATAGTGTCAGCGTGGAAGTGATCGGGGCAGGAGTCCGTTCCGGCGACGCTGTAATGCGTCCATCCCGGTAGTCTAGGAAAAGTGAAGCAGAGCCAGCAGCAAGCGGAAGAAGAGGATGACAATGTTGGCTTTCTCGACGGGGTCCCGCGCCACGAGCGGGATCTTGCCGACGACTTCGCCGTTCAGAAGCGCGACGTAGGTGCCGACTTCCTGTCCGGCCTTGAGGGGCGCCCGGAGATCCTCCAGCGGCTTAACTTCGAACACGAGTTGCCGCTCATCGCCCCGGGGGAGAAGGATCTTGAAATCGGTGCCCGCCTGCGCCATAACCCGTTCGGTTCTCCCGCGGGACACGCCTATCTCCTCGATGTCCAGCCCCTGCTTGGCGGCCGTATAGTGCCGCAGGTGGGAGAAACCGTAGCTGAGGAGCCGGGCAGAGTCACTCGCCCGGTCGCGGTTGCTCTTCGCCCCCATGACCACCGAGACCATCCGCAGATCCTTGCGTTTGGCCGTGGCCGCAAGGCCGAAGCCCGCGGTATTGGTAAATCCGGTTTTGAGACCGTCCACCCCCGCCACGCGTCCCACGAGTTTGTTGGTGTTGTCCAGGCGGAACTTCCCGTCCCGGAGGCTGTCGTGGGCGGTGCCCGTGAACTCGAGGATCTTCGGGTGTTTCTGAATGAGGGCGACCGACATGATGACGACCTCGCGAGCGGTCGTCATGTCCGGCTCCTGCCCAGGCCCGGGCGGTAGCCCGTGAGGAGTGTAAAAGTCCGTATGATCCATCCCGAGTTCCCGCGCCCGGTCGTTCATCCGGTCGACGAAGGCTTCGACGTCTCCTGTGATGTATTCGGCGAGTGCGACGCAGGCGTCGTTCGCGGAGTGGATCGCGATCGCCTTCAGCAGGTCGCGGACGGTCATCTCCTCCCCTTCCGCGAGATAGGCTTGCGATCCGCCGATCTTCGATGCCTGGGCGCTCACCACCACCTTGTCGTCCAGGCTGATCTCCCCGGAGTCGATGGCCTCCATGATGAGCAGCATGGTCATGATCTTGGCGATGCTGGCGGGCGGATGGAGTTCGTCGGCGTTCTTCTCGAAGAGCACCCTGCCCGACGAGGCCTCCACGAGCAGGCCGATCGGCGCCGTGATCTCGGGGCCGCTTCGCCCGGCCCGGGGCTCGGCACCGGCGGCGGCCGCGGGGAGGATCAGGGCCGTCACGAGAAAGAGCGCCGCCAGGCGCACAGCGGCCCCCGGCCGCATCGGCATCGGATTGCGCGATCGGTTCGTTCCGGAAACAGTTTGTAGGGAGAAACAGGGACGTGTCATGGGTGTGAACAATTAACCCATGACCCAGGGGAGGTCAAGTGAATATCAGGAGTTCTTGATGCCCCGCTGCGATTGGCCGATCTCTTGCTGCAGGGTGACGAAGCGAGGGTTCCCCGGCTCGTACACCAGCGCCATCTTCACGTTGCGAAGCGCCGCAGCGAAGTTTCCCTTCCGTCGCTCTTCCTCGGCCATCCGGATGAACTCCCGACCCTTGGGCGTCTTGCCGACGGCTTCCTCGCGGGCGCGCTGGGCGGCAACGGCGGTTGCCTGGGTGAACCGGAGGCCTTTCTCACGCCGCGTTCCGTCCTGGAGCACGAGGTTGTACTGCCTGCGCTTCACGGGATGGCGCAGGACGGCGTAGGCTTCCTTGATTCGCTTGGCGACGTCGTTGACGGCCCGGCGCAGGCTATCGTCGTCGATCGAGAGGTAACGGTCGGGGTGGAAGATGCGCGACTGCTCGTGATAGGCGGCCCGGATTCCGCCCAGTGCGGCTCCGGGCTCCACCTTGAGTACCTGATAGTAGTCCAGCTCCTCGATCATCCGGGCGAGGGTTCGGATCTCCACCGGGTCCGGCAGCTTTTCGGCCCGCGGGGAACGACCCGGGTGGGTGGTGTTGATCGCCGACATCAGTCTTCGTCTTTCTCGAGATCCTTCTCGGGCTTCTGTCGCCGCTGCGGTTCGATGCCGTCGAGGAGATCGAGTTCATCGACCGGGGAGCTGAGCTCCTCGTCGGCTCCGAGAGGCTCGAAGTCGATGTCGGTGACGTCAGTCTGGGACGCGGCCTGAGAGTCGACGGTCTCCTCGAGCGCCGGAACGAGATCGTCCGACGCCTCGACGGGGGCCGGCATCGGGGCCGCGG
>JAUYMQ010000592.1 GCA_030698575.1 Deltaproteobacteria bacterium | reverse complement strand
CCCCGCCGGGGCGCCTCGCAATGACAGGCGGGTGGGGGCGCGGCCTTTCCGCGCCCCGGCGGGAGTCCCCGCGCGCTTGGCGCGAAAGGCGGCGCCCGAAGCGCGCCAGCGACCAGTCGCCCGGCATCGCCGCGCACCCTGACACCCATCATGCGACCTTCGCTGGCGCGCGAGGGGCTTGCGCCGCCGTTGCGCCGCGCGGGGGCGGGACCCGCCGAGCACGGGAAGGCCGCGCGATCGATTCAGTGGCCAATGCGAGGGGGATTGCTTCGTCGGGCCTCCGGCCCTCCTCGCAATGACATGCGCGCAGGCCGTTTCCGCGCGCAGCCGGGATGCGCGGACAAAAAAAGGCGGGAGCCAGGGCTCCCGCCTTCGTACGTTCAGCGTCCGCGTGCTTTAGAAGTTCGCGGAGATCGCCAGAATGAGTTCTCCGTTCGCGTCGTCGATACCGCCCAGCATGACTGTCCCGTGGTTCGCCAGCGAGACGCGCGTGCGCACGATGTTCGCGACCGACACGTCCATCTGCACCCGATCGTCCGTCCGCGCCACATCACCTAACTGAAGCACCTTCCCTCCGGGAAGAGAAACCTTGCCTCCCTTGGGCGGTTCGACATTCAGCGATTTCGACGACACCAGTTTGTAGGAGTTGAACTTCAGGTTAGACAGGCGGCTCCGCAGATCGCCCAGTTCCGGATCGATCCCGGTTCCGTCGTTCGACGCCCGGATGACCTTGACGTCGAGTGCGATCTTCGATCCTTGCGCCCAGGCGCTCAGCGCCCCGAATCCGGCGCGCGCGCCCGGCTGCAGGATCAGGCGGGGCCCCGCGTGTGCCACCCGCAGCGCCTCCTCCCCCGCCCCGGCGCCCGGCGCGGGCCAGAAGGCCAGCGCAATCACGGCCGCCATCAGGATGTGCAGGGTCCGTCCCCTCTTTTTCACGCTGTCCCTCCCATCCTCGCGGTTCGATTCATCAGTCATCGAACACCCAGATGATGGTACTGCTATTTCCCTGCTTGATCACCATTACTTCGCCCTCGTCGACGCTCTCGACGATCGCCTCGTCGGCCTGCAGCTCGCCCCCGCCCTTGATGAGCGGAAGCGCGAGGATCAGAGCCAGGGCCGCGCCGATCGCGAGCGGCACCCAGACGGGGCGCGCCCAGACCGGCGCCAGGTTTTCCCAGCTCTTCGCGATCACACCGAGAATTCCGCCGCGCGGGCCGCTGGTGATCTCGGCCGATATGGGCTCCCACAACGACACCTCGGGAAGCGCCGCCAGGGCCTCCGCGTCGGCCTCACGCAGCAGGGCCGAGAGCCGCCCGAAACGCGCAACCTCCTGGCGGCAGCGCTCGCAGCCATCCAGGTGCGCCTCGATGCCCACCCGCTCCCTCTGGCCCAGTTGGCCGTCGACGAAGACGCTCAGCCGTTCATCTCGCGCTTCGCAGGTTTCCGGCGATTCCATCGCTACTTCCCCCATTGGCTGGCCCTTCCGGACCAGATCCTGTCAGCTAGTCCACGTACTCCTTTAACTTGTCCTGCAGCTTCCGTCTTGCGTAGAAGAGCCGCGACATCACGGTGCCGATCGGCACCCGCGTTACCTGGGCGATCTCCTCGTAGGAAAGTCCGTCTATCTCCCGGAGGATCACCGTGGTCTTCTGATCGTCCGGCAAAGATTCGATCGCCCCGACGATCGCCACCTGCCGCTGTTTCTTCCAGAGCTCCTCGCGCGGATTGGTGCGCTTGTGCTGCGCCTCGGCGACCGTCTGGCTCCGGAGCATGAGATCGTCCTGGTACTCGGAGGTTTCCATCTTGTTCCTCCGGAGGTGATCCAGCGAGAGGTTCACCAGGATGCGGTAGAGCCAGGTGTAGAACTGGGACTCGTTTCGAAAGTCCTTGATTGATCGGAAGGCCCGGATGAAAGCTTCCTGGGTGATGTCCCGGGCGTCCTCCTGGTTGCGAACGTAGCGGTAGGCCAAGCGGGTGGCGCGCTGCTGGTAGCGCTCCACGAGCACCTGGAAAGCCGCCGTATCATCGGCCTGGCAACGCTCTACCAGTTCGAGATCGGACGGTCCGCCGTTTGCTGACCTGTCCACGGCCCTGACGCCTCCGTTTCGATCCTATTCGGTCCCGCACGAGAGAAAAATCCAGAAAGACCGGGACCCTAGGGCCTAGTGAGCCTCGTCCCAGTTGGCCCCCTCCCGGACGTCCGCCCGGAGGGGAACCTTGAGGGGGAAGACCCCCTCCATCTCGGCCCGGACGAGGGAGGTCACCGCGGCGACCTCCCCCAGGGGAACCTCGAAGACCAGTTCGTCGTGGACCTGCATGATCATGAGGGTTTCCGGGCTTTCCCGGTCGAGCCGGGCCTGCACACGGAGCATGGCCGCCTTGATGAGATCGGCCGCGCTCCCCTGGAGCCTCGTATTCACGGCCATCCGCTCCGCGGCGCTCCGGAAGCCTCGCTTTTCTGATGTTATATCAGGAAGATACCGTCTCCGGTTCAAAATCGTGGTGACGTAGCCCCGGGCCCGGGCTTCCTCGAGGGTCCGGTCGAAGTAGGCCCGGACGCCCCCGAAGTGCCGGAAGTACCCCTCGATGTAGGTCTCCGCCTCCCCCGTGCTGATGCCGAGCTGCTGCGAGAGCCCGTAGGCCCCCTGGCCATAGAGCAGGCCGTAGTTCACCGCCTTGGCGCCCGAGCGCTGGGCATCGGTGACCTCGCCGGGCGGGACCCCGAACACCTCGGAAGCCGTTCTTCTGTGGATGTCCTCGCCCTGCCGGAAGGCCTCCATGAGGGTCGGGTCCTCGGAGAGGTGGGCCAGGAGGCAAAGCTCGATCTGCGAGTAGTCGGCCGAAAGGAGGCGCCGCCCCGGGGCCGCTACGAAAGCCTTTCGTATCTCCCGCCCCTCGGGGGTCCGGATGGGGATGTTCTGCAGGTTCGGGTCGCTTGACGAGAGGCGGCCCGTGGCCGCCACCGTCTGGTTGTAGGACGTATGGATGCGGCCCGTCTCCGGGTGGATCAGCGCCGGAAGCGCGTCGACGTAGGTTCCCTTCAGCTTGGCGATTTGCCGGTGGCGCACGATCTCGCGGGGCAGCTCGTGCTCCTCGGCGAGCTGCACGAGAACATCGAAGTCGGTCGAGTGGGCCCCCTTGCGCGTGCGCTTCAGCACCGGAAGCTTGAGCTTTTCGTAGAGGATCTTCGAAAGCTGCTTGGGGGAGTTCAGGTTGAAAGCCTCGCCGGCCAGCTGGTGCGCGCGCTTTTCGATCTCCTGAAGCTCGTCGTCGAATTGGGTCGATAGCGCCGCGAGCTTCTCCCGGTCGACCAGGACGCCGTTCATCTCCATCCGCGCCAGAAGGACGAGCAGCGGTACCTCGACGTCGGTGTAGAGCGATTCGAGGTCGTCCTCGCGCAAACGCGGCTCGAGCAGACGGACCAGGCGGAGCGCCACATCCGCATCCTCGCAGGCGTAGGGCGCGGCTTTCTCCAGCACCACCTCGGAGAAGGGGATCTGGTTCTTTCCCTTTCCCGCCACGTCCTCGAAACGGATGGTGTCGTGGGCGAGATGCTGCCGCGCGAGATCATCGAGGCTGTACTGAAGGCGCGAGGGGTCGAGCAGATAGGCCGCAATCATCGAGTCGCCCCCGACCCCGCCGAGGGTGACGCCGTGCCGCCTGAAAACGATCCAGTCGTACTTCAGATTCTGACCCACCTTCCGGGGCGAGTCGTTCTCGAGCACCGGGCGGAGAATGTCGAGGCACTTCTCGAGCGGGATCTGCGCCGGCACTCCCTCCCCCACGTGGCCGAGCGGAACGTAGGCCGCCTCTCCCGGCTTGCCCGCCAGGGAGATGCCCACGAGGTTCGCGCGCATGGGATCGAGGGCATCGGTCTCGACGTCGACCGAGAGAACGCCGGACGTTGCGGCCTTCTTGATGAACGCCTTCAGATCCTTCTCGTCCAGGATCGTCACGTAGGCGTCGTAGGAGAGGCCATCGCGGTTCTCGCCGAATTCGCGGGAGAGACGCCCGAACTCGAGCTTCGTGAAGAGCTTCCCCAGCGCTTCGCGGTCGGGGTCGCGCCGGGCGAAATCCTCGAGATCGAAATCCAGCGGCACGTTGCAGTCTATGGTCGCGAGCTTTCTCGAGAGAAGCGCCTGCTCGCGGTGGTTGCGCAGGTTCTCGCGGCGCTTCTCGCCCCGCACCTCGTCGATGCGCTCGAGCACGCCCTCGATGCTGCCGAACTGCCGGATGAGATCCGACGCCGTCTTCTCGCCCACGCCCGGAACGCCGGGGATGTTGTC
>JAUYMQ010000581.1 GCA_030698575.1 Deltaproteobacteria bacterium | reverse complement strand
AAGCGCGCCGGTGAATTCCCTAAGAAGATCGGGCGCTTCACCTGCCGCAGCATCCGTGATCGGCCCTGAGTAGCCGTAGGGGCTGACGGCGTCATAGGCAGGGGCGCCCGCCAGCACTCCCAGCCATGCGGGTGCCCAGTAGGGGAGCCGGTCAAGAGGGCGAATTTGGAGCGGAAAAACGGCGCGCCCACGGGGGCTCTCCCAGATCGCCCCCAGGGCGTGATCGCCGTTGAGTCCGCTGAACAGACGCGTGTAGGCCGGGGTGAAGTAGATATCCGCCCCCGGAATATCGGCGAGGGCACCCTCCCAGCGCCCGGCGTCGGCGCCCTCTGCCTCGAGGAGGGTCAGCGTTCCGCCGCTCACGGCGCGCCCCCCCCACCTTCCCGCTTGACCGCCTCGCCGAGCGTTCTCGCGACGAAGTCCATCTCGTCGGCCCCGTAGCGCTGATCGACCGGGAGGGTGATCTCCTCATCTGATAGCGATGCTTCCGCCGGAAAGACCGCACGGTCCACCTCGGCCGGGAGCACCCAGTGGACGGGCGCGTAAATACGAGCGCGGATGAGGCGGGCCAGTACCCCGTCGCGATGCCGGACACGCACGGGGAGCCCCAGCGGACACACCCCGGCCGGAAGATCCGGCCGGAGGAGCGTTACGCCTGGAAGATCGGAAACAGCCTTCGCAAGCCGGAGAAAGTTTTCCCGCCGCCGCATCACAATGGCGCCCACAGGCAAGCGCTCGAGAATCCGGCGGGAGAGGCACGACATCCGCCCGGGCACCCCGGCATCTGCGGCGCGCTCGGCGGCCTCGAAGAGGGGCCTGTAGAACCCCCGCGGCGCTCCGTCGAAGAGCGTGACCGCGACAGCCTTGAGAGAAGTGGCCAGAAGGCGACGTCCGAAGAAAGCCGCCCGGGGAAAGGACAATGGCGGGAGCATCGGCGGGGCAGAGACGTCTGGTCGGCGGATGAGCAGGCCGCTGTCGGGGACGGAGACGACCTTGTGCCAGGCGATCACGCGGTACTCCCCGAAGCCTTCGGGTGCCAGGGCGCCGGCACTGAGGGGGCTCTGAACCCAATCCTCGAGACGAACGACGTCCGGGTTCTGCGGCATCCGTGAGAGAACCTCCCGGCCCAGCGGAAAACCGAAATAGTGGACGACCATGAGGAGGCGTGTGGCGGGCGTGATACGCGCGCCGGCATCATCGCCGTCGGGCTCCAGGGTCGCCCCCACGCGGTAGAAATCGACCGCGACGCCCCGCCGGCGAAAGGGGGCCACCGCGGCATCGCAGACGTAGGCGGGGAGAAGCGCCCGGTCGCCGTGACCCAGACCCAGCGCGTCGAGCAGCCAGCCGATCGCGGCCCGTCCCGTCTCGAGGCCAACGCCGTGGGAGGCAGGCCAATGGAACTCGCCCCGCGGCGGGCCGATAAAAGCCCCCGGGTCGAGCGGGAAGTGGCTGCCGATTCCTTCCCGCCGAAAGCCCGCTGCGCTCACCGCGGGGACCTCTTGCGCCCTTCTTCGCGGTGCTGGGCCGCGTGCTCGCTCGCGAGTATTCCCATGACGATCACATCCACGTAGCGGCCCGCCTTGAAATTGTGCTGGCGAAGCCGGCCCTCATCCCGGAATCCGCAGCGCTTGTACATCTTCTGCGCGATCCGGTGATCGCTCAACACGTGAAGGTAGAGGCGGTGGAGATTGAGCATGTTGAAGGCTTCATCGAAGACAAGCCACGTAGCCTCGCGGCCGATCCCGCGCCCTCGCGCGCCGCTGTCCAGGAGAATTCCGATTTCCGCATGGCGGCGGGTGAGATCGATTCCGTAGAGCCCCACGAATCCGACGGGGCGTCCCCCCTCCACGACGATCCAGCGCCGATCCCGGTCGATGAGGGCTTCGGTCCGCTCGAACCAACGTTCCATGTCTTCCTCAGAAAAGGTGCGCGTGCCGTCGCCCACACTGCGGCGCGCCGTGGAATCGTTCTTCCACTTACGAAGCAGCCGCAGGTCCTTTCTCTCGATCGGCCGCAGCGAAAGCTCTTTGAACTGCTTTTTCGTGTTCCGGCGATTTGCTTTCATGGCCCGATGTTCCTTCAAGATGGCTTCTCGAAGCGGAAGATAGTCGAGATCGAGAAAAAGCGCCCGAACAGACCGAGGGTATTCAGGACCGACTCGACCGTCCGCACCGCGCCGAGCGCCCGCGCGGGAAGGTATCGGTAGATGAGGACCGGGGGCGGGAGGTCCAGCGTTGCCCCCAGACTTCGCCGTAGGCGGTACCCGGTCGCTCCCATGAGCGCGACGATCTCGCGGAAACGATAGTGGCGCTTGAGCCGCAGGAGGGCTTCGGGCCTGACGCTCTCTTTCGCGCTCCCGAGAACGCCGGCCACGCGCCTGTCGACATGTTGCTCGGCCGGCAGGCCGGGGCCGAGGCCGAAGATGGCAGCCAGCCGCAACAGCGCGCGCGTGGGCGAGAGGGCGCAGGGTGTGGAAAGGAGCAGCGCCCCGCCCGCATGGGTGATGCGCGCCAGCTCGTCCGCGGCGCGGGCGGGAGAAGCCACGTGGCCGATGACCTCGCCGATGGCGACCGCGGAGAAGGCTCCGTCACGGAAAGGCAGCTGCTCGGCGTCCGCCACCACGAAGCGGACGTTGCGCACGCCAATCGCCGCCGCAAAACGGCGGGCGAAGTCCACCGCCGTCGGGCTGATATCCGTGGCGACGATACTGGAGAAACGGTCAGCGGCCAGCAGCGCAAGAATGCCCGCGCCGCAACCCACCTCGAGCAGCGAGCCACCGGGCACCGCGGCAAGCAGGGACGTCTGCACCTCCAGGCGCCGCCGGTATGCGTACCGGATGCCCGGATTCTCGGCGAAGAACCCGAGGTAGCCGGTCTCCTGGGTCCAGTCGAGGTGGCGGGCGCGCATCTCATACAGGCGCGCCAGATCGGCGGGAGATACCCGGGCGCTCGCCGTCGCCTCATCGAAGCGCGGCGCCTCGGCCTGGGCCTTCAGCAGATCCTCGAGCCGCGTTTCCGTGGCCAGGCCCATGTCGGCGCAGGTCTTCATGGCGGCGGGCCGGATCTCGGCAAGCCTGGCCTCGACACTCACGCCGCGCCTCCGCCGGCGCGGACGCCGCGGGCGGCCTCCGTGAGCGTGGCGGCGACCACGCCCCGTGAAGCCAGGTGGCGGCACACTGCTTCGATGCG
>JAUYMQ010000328.1 GCA_030698575.1 Deltaproteobacteria bacterium | reverse complement strand
ACAAAGCCCTGCTCGCGAATCCCGAGATTGTCGTTCTCTCCAAGATCGACGCCCTCGGCGGCGAGGACGCGCGTGTCGCGGAGGTCTGCTCGCTATTCGAGGGCGAGGGAATTGAGCCGCTGACGATCTCCGCGGTAACGGGAGAGGGGGTCGACGCGCTCGTGGCCGAGATGTGGCGGCACGTGTCGCGCGAGCGGGGGGCGCGCGCACACGTCCGGCAGAGCCTGGAGGATGCCTGGCAGTGAAGAGGAAAGACGACGGCGCCGATGTCGCCGCCGAAATTGCGCGTGAGCGCCAGCAAGCCGTGGCCAAGGCGAAGCGGGTCCTTGTGAAGGTCGGCAGTTCGATCGTCACCGCGGACGGGAAGGGGCTGAACACCCGTGCGGTCAACCGAATCGCGGAGGACATCGCCCACGCGGTGAGCGGCGGGCACGAAATCCTGCTCGTGTCGTCCGGAGCGGTGGCTGCGGGAACGAGCCGCCTGTTGCTGGCGCGGCGCCCCTGCACAATTCCGGAGAAGCAGGCGGCGGCGGCCGTGGGACAATCCGGCCTCATCCAGGCCTGGGAGCGCGCCTTCGCCAGGCACGGCCTGAAGGTTGGGCAGGTGCTGCTGACGTCCGACGACCTCGGCAATCGCCGCCGCTTCTTGAACGCGCGCCACACGCTGCTGACCTTGCTCGGCCTCGGTGTGGTGCCCGTGATCAACGAGAACGACACCGTGGTCGTCGAGGAGATCAAGTTCGGCGACAACGATCACCTGGCCGCCCTCGTCACCAATCTTATCGAGGCACGGCTGCTGATCTTCCTGACCGACACGGAGGGGCTCTACGACCGCGACCCCCGCAAGCACAGCCGTCCCCGCCTCATTCCGCTCGTGCGACGGATCGATCCCGGCCTCGAGACGCTCGCGGACGAACCGTTGAGCGGCAGCGTGGGCACTGGTGGAATCGCGAGCAAAATCGCCGCAGCCCGCAAGTCAGGGCACTTCGGCGTTCCGTGCGTTGTCGCCAGTGGGCGGCTTCGTCGCTGCGTGAGCCGCGTGCTCGACGGCGAGCCGATCGGCACGCTCTTCCTTCCGCACGAAGCGCCGCTCCGGAGCCGGAAGCACTGGATCGCGTTCACGCGGCAGCCGCAGGGATCGCTCCAGGTCGACGCCGGCGCGGTCGCGGCCCTTCGCGATCGCGGCAAGAGCCTCCTGCCCTCCGGCGTCGCGCGCGTAACGGGCCGCTTCGGTGCGGGCGACCTCGTGCAGATTGTCGATCCGGAAGGAAAGGAATTCGCCCGCGGCCTCGTGGAGTACGCCTCCAATGAAGTCGACAAGATCAAGGGGCTCCGGACGACCGAGATCGAAGCCACCCTGGGCTACAAGGCCACCGACGAGGTCGTCCACCGCGACGATCTCGTATTGCTCTAGCCCGGCCCTCCGTTTACCATGGACAGGGGCGTTGGGGGCCCCGGACAGGATGCCGGCATGACGGATTACAAGCGCGAGACCGAAACAATGGCCCGCCAGGCGCGTGAGGCTTCGCGCGGGCTCGCCACGCTCCCGACGAATGTGAAGAACCGCGCCCTGAGCGGAATGGCAGGCGCCATCCGCAACGGCGGCGCGAAGATCGAGGCGGCCAACCGGAAGGATGTCGAGGCGGGCCGGGCAGCGGGCCTTTCCGAGGCGCTGATCGACCGCCTCGTGCTCGACGCCGCGCGGATCGAGGCCATGGCTGCAGGTGTCGAGATCGTCGCGGGACTACCAGACCCGGTGGGCGAGACGATGCGCGCCTGGACGCGCCCGAACGGGCTTCAGATCGCGCGCGTGCGGGTTCCCATCGGCGTGGTGGGCATCATCTATGAGTCGCGCCCCAACGTCACCGCCGACACGGCGGCGCTCTGCCTGAAATCGGGGAACGCCACCATCCTGCGGGGAGGGAAGGAAGCGTTTCACTCGAACATGGCCATCGCTTCGCTCCTTGCCGAGGCCGCTTCCGCCGCCGGCGCACCGGAGCATTCCATCCAGCTCGTTCCATGGACCGATCGCGAGGTGGTTGGTCACCTGCTGAAACTCGATCGACACATCGATCTCATCATACCGCGGGGCGGCGAGGGCCTGGTCCGCATGGTGACCGAAGCGTCCACGATCCCCGTGATCCAGCACTACGCCGGGGTCTGTCACGTGTTCGTCGACAAGGACGCCGATCTGGAGATGGCCGAACGGATCTGCCTCAACGCAAAGGTACAGCGGCCGAGTGTGTGCAACGCCATGGAGACGATGCTGGTGCACGCCGACGTGGCCGAGAAGTTCCTGCCGGGAATGATCGAGAAGTTCCGCGCAGCGGGCGTCGAGATCCGCGGCTGCGAGGAGACGAGAGCCCTCGCACCCGGTGTCGCCACTGCCAACGATTCAGACTGGACGGCGGAATACCTCGATCTGGTGCTCGCAGTGCGGGTCGTGCCGAGCCTCGATGCAGCCATTGATCACATCGCCCGATACGGTTCCGGACACACCGACGCCATCGTGACCGACAGCTATCACGCCGCCCGCCGGTTCACGCAGGCGGTCGATTCGTCGACCGTGCTGGTGAACGCGTCGACCCGCTTCAGTGACGGCTTCGAGTTCGGATTCGGCGCCGAGATCGGCATTTCGACCTCCAAGCTGCACGCCCGGGGCCCGATGGGGCTCGCGGAGCTGACGACCTACAAGTACGTGGTGCTGGGCGAAGGACAGGTTCGCGAATGACGAAGGCTCCGAACGCCTCCGCCGGAGGTCCCGGGCGGATCGGCGTGCTGGGAGGCACGTTCAATCCCGTTCACCTCGGCCATCTGCGGCTGGCAGAGGTCCTCAGCGAGAGCTTCTCACTCGATCCCTTCATCTTCATCCCGTCCGAGATTCCACCGCACAAGACCGTGGCCGGCCTGTGCCCGAGCGAGGTCCGGCTCGAGATGGTCCGGCTGGCTGTCGCGGACAACCCGCGGTTCAAGGTCTCGGACATCGAGGTCCGGCGCGGTGGAACCTCTTACTCGGTCGAGACGCTCGACGCGCTTAGCCGCGAACACGGAGCCGGGACCGAGATCTTCTTCGCGATGGCGGACGACGCCTTCATCGAGATCGACACATGGAAGGACTGGGAACGGCTGTTCACCCTGGCCCACATCATCGTGGTGCGGCGGCCCGAGGGCCCCGGGAAGCCGCCCGAGACGATGCTTCCTGTTGAGGTGCGAGAGGCCTTCTGCTATAGTCCGGAAGTCGATGCTTTCACTCACATCTCCGGAAAACATGTGTATTTTCGAGATGTTGGGGCGCTGCAGGTCAGCTCGACACAGATCCGCGGGCTCGTGGCAGGCGGGCGATCCATCCGCTACCTCGTGCCGGAAACGGTCGTCACGTTGATCGAACAGCGCGGCCTCTACCAGTACCCTGATCCCGGAGCCAGATGAGACAGAAGAAGCATAACCCCGCCGTCGAAGAGCTTGCCTCCGAGGCCAAGGCCCATCTCGCGGTGCTCACCGCGCTCGAGAAGAAAGCCGAAAACCTGGCGTTGCTGAACATTGGCGAACTCTCCTCTTTTGCCGACTACTTCCTGATCTGCAGCGGCCGTTCCAACAAGCAGGTCCAGGCCATCGCCGACGCGATCGGGCAGGCGCTGAAGCAGAGCGGAGCGCCGCCTCTCGGCGTCGAAGGGTACCGGGAAGGAAAGTGGGTCCTCATCGACGCAGACGATCTGATCATCCACGTCTTCCACGAGCCGATCCGAAGCTTCTACAACCTCGAGAGCCTCTGGCATCAGGCCGCCCGGGTCGATCTGCTCCCCTGGGAAGAAGAGGCCCGCGGCCGCGCGGGCGCCTGACAAGCTCCCAGAGCTATTCGAGAGATCATGCGACCACCTCTCACCATGCTTATCGTGCTCGACGGCTGGGGCCTTCGGGAACCTGCTGAGGACAACGCGGCCTCTTGCGCGCATACGCCCTTCTTCGATCGAATCACGCGCGAGCATCCCATGTGCAGGCTCGACGCCACCGGTGAGGCGGTCGGCCTTCCCAAGGGGCAGATGGGCAACTCCGAGGTGGGACACCTGACGCTCGGCGCCGGCCGCATCATCGACATGGACCTCCGGCGCATCACAAAGGCCACGGAGGATGGCTCGCTTGCGCGCAATCCGGCGCTCCTCGACACGCTGCGCGCTGCCCGCGAAGCCGGCGGGTCGGTTCACTTCATGGGGCTCGTCTCCGATGGCGGCATCCACAGCCACATGAAGCATCTCATCGCGCTCCTCCGGACCGCCGTCGATGAGAAATGCCCGCGCATCTTCGTCCACGCCTTTCTCGACGGCCGTGACACGCCTCCCTCCAGCGCCCGCGGCTATATCGCTGCGCTCGAGGAGGCGATTGCCGCGATTCGGACGTCGCACCCCGAATGCACCCTTCGCATCGCAACCATCATGGGCCGCTACTACGCCATGGATCGCGATTCGCGATGGGAGCGAACAGGGCAAGCCTACGCGTGCCTGGTGGGGGGCGAGGGAAGGCGGGCGGCCTCCGCCGATGAGGCCATCGTTACCGCCTACGAAAAGGGCGAGACGGACGAGTTCGTGAAGCCGGTTTTCATAGATCCCCCCCCGGGGGGGGCGGTAAACGACGGTTGCATCGAGAGCCGTGATGCGGCCGTTTTCTTCAACTTCAGGGCCGATCGCGCGCGGCAGATCACGAACGCGCTGAACGATCAGCGGCCGGACCTGTTCGAGGGAAAGCTGGTCCGTAAGTCGGTCCCCAAGCTTTCCGCTTTTGCCTGCATGGCCGCGTACGACGAGCTCTTCCGGCTCCCGGTTCTGTTTCCCACGCAGAAGCCCAGGCAAGTCCTCGGAGAAGTTCTATCGGCCGCGGGCTGCAGGCAGCTCCGGATCGCCGAGACCGAGAAGTACGCCCACGTGACCTTCTTCTTCGACGGAGGCGAGGAGAAGAGCTACGAGGGAGAGGATCGTGTGCTGATCCCGTCGCCGCGCGACGTGCCGACCTACGATCACAAGCCCGAGATGAGCGCACCGGGCGTCACCGACGAGGTGATTCGGCGAATCGAGAGCGGAAACTACGACTTCATCCTCATGAACTACGCGAACCCCGACATGGTGGGACACACGGGGGTCTTTCCCGCCGCCGTGAAAGCTGCGGAGATCATCGACGCCTGCCTCGACCGCGTGAGCCAGGCGGCCCTCGCAGCCGGAGGCGTGGTGCTCATCACAGCCGACCACGGCAACCTGGAGCAGATGCGCGACCCGGAGACTGGCGAGCCCCACACCGCCCACACGAAAAACCTCGTTCCCCTGCACGTCCTGGACGGGCGGGCCGAAGCCGCTTCCCGTGTGCGTAAGCTCCGGGACGGGGGGCTATGTGACGTGGCTCCCACCATTCTCGCGATCATGGAAATTCCAAAGTCCGGCGAGATGACCGGGCGATCCCTCATCGAGAAGCCCTGACGGGCACCCCATGGGCGCACCCGAACCGATTCCGCTCCCTTTTCGCCCCGCCCGGGTTCGTGAGCACCCCCGCTGCGCCTGGCGTCCGGAACGGTGGTCGATCTCCTCCTCGACGTCCTTGCCCCCGCGGCCTGCCCGCTATGCGGCAGCCAGGCCGCCCGCGGGCCGACGCGCTTCTGCCGCCGCTGCGCGCGGACCTTCCGGGCGGTGGCGTCGCCGCTCTGCACCTGCTGCGGCGTCCCGTTCGCGGCGGCGATGGCCGATCACCCCTGCGGCGCCTGCGTGAGGCAGCCGCCCGCCTTCGGCGCGGTCCGGGCGGGGGGGCGATACGAGGGAGGGCTGCTCGATTCGATCCACCGCCTGAAGTTCGCGGGCGATATCGTCCAGATCACCGCGCTCGCCCTCCTGCTCGTGCGCGCGCTCCGCCGCCTTCCCCGCCCGCATGCATCGCGGCTCCAAGCCGCCCCTTCACCCCATCATGTCGTTCTCGACGCACGTCCGCCCTACGATCTCGTCGTGCCGGTGCCGCTTCATCCGCGCCGGATCCGCGAGCGCGGCTTCAATCAGGCCCACCTTCTCGCGGCCGCGCTTCTCCGTGGAGGCCGCCTCGCTTCCTGGGCGGAGCTCGCGCCCGACGCGTTGATACGCACGCGGGAGACGACCCCCCAGACACGCCTTACGCGCATCGCGCGACAGAGCAATCTTCGCGGCGCCTTCCGGGGACGCGCCGAGCGGGTGCGCGGCCGGCATGTGCTCCTCGTGGACGACGTGATGACCACCGGCGCCACTCTCGACGCCTGCGCTCGCGCGCTCCGGCGCGCCGGCGCCCGCCGCATTGACGCCGTCGTCACCGCGCGCGCCGTTGCCTGGTCAGGTGAAGAAGTTGAAAGGGGCGATAGGCTGTGAATCGAGACGGCGCGATCGCCGGGCGATCACGCCGCTTCGCCTGCGCCGGGCGGGCCGGTTGCGCGGGACGATCAGGGGCAGGACCCGAGCGGGATGTTCTGGACTCGGCGGCTCCTGCGCTCGTGAGGCGCCAGCTCCACCTCGTTGCAGCCGATCACGTCGCCGTTCGGCCGGTAGAAGGTCGTTCTGACCCGGAGCAGGTTGACGTCATCGCTGTTGATGAGCAGCACGCGGGTGCGGCTGTCACGCCGGAAGGCGAAGGGCGCGCTGAAACTCGCCGGAGCGTTTTCGAAGAGCGGGATCTGGAACAGCACGGCATCCCGCGCATAGTCCTCGTCGTCCCGCTCTTCCCGGCTCGAGGTCCGCAGCACGCCGCCTGCAAGAGTCGTAGCGCCGTCGAGCGCGGTAAGCGTGACGCTTCCGTAACTGCCTGGAGGAAGGAACTCCTGGGCTCGGGCGCTGCCTGCCGCAAGGGCGAGGGCCAGGGTCAGGGCGAAGGCAAGGGCGATCATTCGTTTCATCTCGGCGTCTCCTCTCGAGTGAGTAGAATTCTGCGGGAGGATTGTCGCCGCCCCTCCCCGGTCACCTGCAAGACGCCGCGAAGGGATCTGATTATTCCAGAAATCCGCCTAGGCTTTGCCGGGTGGGTCTTCTCGCTCGGGGAGCGCCCCGTCTTTCCGGGCGGATCGCTCGAGCCGACGGAGGCGCTGCAGCATGTCCGGAAGTTTTCGGAGCGCTATCATCGCGCGCCGGTAGGTGACGAGAGGCATCGCAGGCGCACCGCCATAAGCTTCGCCGGCTGGCACATCGCCCACCACTCCCGCCAGCGAAGCGATGCGGGCGCCGTCCCCGACCTGGCCGCCATCGAGCACGCCCGCGCCGCCACCCATGATCACGCCCTTCCCGATCCGCACGCTGCCGGCCAGGCCACACTGGCCTGTCAGGATTGCGTACTCGCCGATGTCGCAGTTGTGGGCAATCTGGCAGAGGTTATCGATCTTCGCGCCCTTGCGAAGCCGCGTGGCGCCCACGGTGGCCCGATCGATGGCCGTGAGCGCGCCGATCTCCACGTCGTCCTCGATGACGACGGTCCCGACCTGGGGCACTTTCGCGATGCCGCCCTTCTCGTCCGGCGTGAAGCCGAAGCCGTCGCTGCCGATGCTCGCACCGCCGTGGATGATCACGCGGTTCCCGATGGTCGCGCGCGCCCGCAAACCAACGTGCTCCGCGATGCGGCAATCGTCTCCAACGCTCACATCCTGCCCGACGAAGGTGAAGGCCTCGATGGCCGTGCGGGCGCCGATGCGAGCGTTTTTCTCGATGACGACGTAGGGGCCGATCCGGGCTGTCGGATCGACGTGCGCCGTCGGGTCGATGGACGCCAGGGCGTGCACGCCCGGCGGAGGCGGAAGGACAGGGTGGAACGCGTGAAGAGCGCGCGCGAAAGCCAGCTGTGGGTGCTTCGTTCGAAGGGTGGGCTTGCCGTACGCATCGACGCCCGGCGGAAGGATCACGGCCGACGCTGCGCTCTTCTCGACCTCGCCGGCGCGCTTCCGGTCGACAGCAAAGGTGATCTTCCCCCGACCGGCGCGGTCCAGGGAATCGACCCCCTCTATTTCGACCCGCCCGTCCCCTTCCAGTTCGCAACCGAGGAGAGAGGCAAGTTCATCGAGCTTCATGGGCGGAGCTATATCACGCACAGGGATCGGGGACAAGGCAATCGAATCGGGATAGGGGACGGCGGGGTTCGCCCCGCCGTTCCCCTCCCACACCACCGGACATGCGGGTCCGCATCCGGCGGTTCGAAAGGTTGAGGTTACGCGGCGAGCCGGGGTACTCCTAGCTCGTCGAAGTAGCGAATGG